>JAYVMM010000793.1:0-2740 GCA_043758975.1 Planctomycetota bacterium
GCGACACTGGCACGCCGTATGGCGACATCCTCGCCGGCTTCTACCGCACCATCGGCAATCCGGTCACCAGGATCACCCTCAATCCGAACTGGGGGCTCAAGGCGACCGGCGATTTCTTCGCCTACCATGCCCTCAATGCGGCCGCGGCCCCCCTGGCCGCGCTCTACCTGGAAGGACTAGCGGACCTCCGGCAAGCGGTCGGGAAGGGCGCGGTTCCCGAGGCCGCATCCTGGCCCTTCGCCAGCGCCGCAGAAAACCCCAGGATCATCGCCGCCATTCGCGGCAAGGACTGGCAGAAGCAGTTTACGGACGCCGGCATGACCGCGATGCCACTGCCCAGCGCGCGCTTCTACCGCGAATTGCTGCGCCTGCCGCTGCCGACGCGCAAGCTGGCGGACGCCAAGGCCGGCACCATCGCCCTGGCCAGAACGTCTCCCCTGTTCGCGCCGAGCGGACTGCTGGCCTTCTGCGCGCCGGCGCCGCGCTCAGCCATGGGCAGCGGCGAGGCGACCGGCGGGGCGGCCCTGGACGCGATCGCGCCCGATCTCCAGTATGCGGTCGAGCACCATTTCATCGCCGTCGGCCTTACCGCCTCCGACGCGATTGCCCAGGGCTTGGCGCGGGCCATGAGCGAATCCGCCGCAACTGCAGCGCTGCCGATGGCGGCGATCCTCTTCGCCCCCGGGCCGGGCGATGTGCAGAATGCCCTGCGCGTGCCCAGCCTGGGTTCGCTGGTGGTGGTACTGAATGACAATGGGGAGATCGAGCCTTATCTGCCGATCTTCCAGCAATGCACCAGCACGGGTCTGAACCTCAGGATCCTCGTATCCTGCACCAACCAGGTCGAATACCGAGCCTACCTCAGCCCCATCCCCTATGCCCTGCGCGATCGCTATTTCGCCCCGTTCACCGCCCAGGGCGAGGATGCCAATGCCTCGCTGCACCAGCAAATGGTTGCTGCGGCCATCACCTTCATCGAGCAGGCGCAAGGGAAGCCGGGCAAATGATGACCGCAATGGCAATCGGCGGCCTGAACTTGGTTGTCCCCGATCCAGACGCTGCCTAGCGCGAGTTCGAGTAGACCATACTTGGATTACCGCGAGCGAGGCGGGTAACCGAAAAGAGCCTATATGTCACATTAGCCAATCGGACCCCGGTAAATTTGACCCCGCGAATTTCTATGGGCAGTGCCGAATTTCATGCAAAGACGGCAGCGCTACCAAGGTTCGATTTTTTGTTGGCATCTCAGCACAATTCCGGCAGCAGTGTTCCGCAGACCACTCCAACCACGGGAAATCAACTGCCGCAAGGCACTGCGTGGCCGCCGCCGGAGAGCCACTGGACTCTCCCGGCGAATCCTTAACCTAGGCGCGTCGATGTGGTCCCTGTAGCTCATTTGGTTAGAGCGCTAGACTGTGGCTCTGGAGGTAGCGGGTTCGAGACCCGTCAGGGACCCCACAAAGAACGCACGCAAACCCAGCCAAAAGCTGGGTTTGTCTGCTTTACTGGCTTCCCGAACGCGAACCGGTCTTGCCCAAGCACCGAAATTCCAGGCCCGTTTCGCTGGCCTAACTGTCTGCGGTCGTTGAGTTTAAGGTGAAGCGATCGTCTGAGGCTAGGCTTGGCGCGAAGGGGGTGAGGGGCATGACGCACCATACTTCCGGTGGCGCGCGCTCACGGCGATGCGATGGCGATGGCGGTGGCGGCTTCTACAGCTTGGCCGAGCGCGAGGCGCCAGAGCGAGCTGCCGTCGGCCGCATCCGACAGCGGGGCGAAGCCGAGGGTGCGGTAATGGTCGCGCACCAGCGCATTCTTCGCGGTGGGGATGTACTCGCCGATGATGGCAGTGGCGGCGCGCTCGCGCGCGGCGCGGCAGAGCAGGTTGAGGAGCAGCCGCTCGACCCCGCGCTTGAGCACGCGGCAGCTCATGATCCAGCTGTCGACGCGCAGCTCCTGCTCCTTGGCCTCGGCAAGCAGCAGTGACACCAGGCCATTGTCCCCGAAGCGGTCGCGCTGCGTCAGGGCGATGGTGATGAAGGCCGGATCGGAGGCCATCGCCAGCACGCGCGCGGCGCCATGGCGTCTTGTCGTGAGGTTGAATTGGTTGGAGCGCGCACGCAGCTGGGCGACGCGCTCGGCGTTGGCTGCGGTCACCGGGCTGATAGTCGCCACCATCTCGAGCGAGGCGAGGAAGTCATCGATCCTGCCGGCGCTGCTCTCGGCCGCGCGCCGCACGGTGTTGGCCTGGTACATCGAGGAGCGCTGGAGGTCCTCCGCGGCGATGGCGGTGGTCTGGAAGTACTGGTGGCGATCGAGAGCCTGGATGTAGCCGGAGACGTCTGAGGGCAGTTCCGGGACCGCGACCTCGGGCAGCAGGCGGCGCACCAGCTCGCGTTCGGCAGGCTGGTCGTCGAGGAGCACCAGGGCATCGAGTCCGATCTCGAGGGTCTGGGCGATGGTGCGCAGGTTGCTGGCCTTGTCCTGCCAATTGGCGACCAGGCAGGCGATGTGCTCCAGGCGCAGCACCATCTCCGGGTGGTCGCGGAAAACCTCGCGCACCAGGCGCTCGTCGTTTTTGCTGCACACCGCCAGGATGACCCCGCGCCGGCGGAGATCATCGAGGTAATGCTGGAAGGCGAGGAAGGCTTCGCCGACGGGGTCACCCTGACCGCGCCGGATGCCGTCGATGAGGTCATCGCCGACCTCCCCGCCCCACAGGGTGTTGTCGAGGTCCAGCACC
>JAYVMM010000794.1:0-4152 GCA_043758975.1 Planctomycetota bacterium
GCCAGGGCCAGCAGCGCAACCTGCCATGTGCGGTCTGGCTGGCGCGGTCCCGGGCGCCCGACCGCGCCGATGCCACCACCGGCGCAGCGGTTTCGCGAATGCCGAGGTGCTGCAGGCGAAGATGAAGATTGGCGAGGCATGAACAGATCGGCAAGCGCGCTTGGGCAGGCGACTTCCGCCGTTCCTCCGATGTGTGTATGGCAAATGACAATGTGCAGGTCCATAGACGCCGGTTGCGGATAGTAAAGGTGCATAATGCAAATGTAAATGTGTTGTGCTACGCACGCCCCATTTGTGGCGGGCGGCAGCGCGATCGCGGAATCTCGTCGCTGGGTCGGTGCGCGTTCACCACGAAGCAATAAAGTTGCGGTATAAAAGGCGGTAATATCAATGAATAGGAATCCACCGCCAGCTTCCTTGAATCGCTTCACCCCGCAACCAGCGATAGGGGTGTCCGGCTGTCGATGATGCCATCGTCTCAAGGTGTATATGAGTAATGATATGACGAAAGGCTGGTGGGTGTCCGATCTGGCTGCCGCGTCCGTCCGGAGGTGCTGTCGGCAAAGCCGCGATGGCCAACTGACACGCATGCACACGGTTTTTCCTGGGACGGTGTTAACCGCCGCTCGCCAGGCGCGGTTATTAGGCACGCGCCCACCCGAGGAGGCGGCATGCCTGCCGTGACTACCAGTCAGCCCGTACGGCTAGCGCGTGCACGCGCAGCCTTCACCTTGTTCGAGATCGCCATTTCCCTGGCGCTCCTCGCCTTCGGCGTGGTGAGCGTGGTCATGCTCTATCCCATCGGGCTGCATGAGCTGACCAGCCAGCGTTTCCGCCTCTACGCCGCCTGCATCGCCAACGAACTAGTCGACGTCTATGGCAATGCCGATGCCAGCCAGGTGTGCGCGGACGCCGAGGGCCCGGGGCCGTGGGATGTCAATGCCGACCGCCGGACCAACGCCCCCGACCTCGAGATCCGCTGCTCCAACCAGCGCTATGGACTTATGCCGGTGCCGCTCGACATCGCGCGGCGCATCGACTCCGACAACGACGAGATCAAGGGCATCCTCGACGATGGCGGCTACATCTATTACATCATGCCGAACGTGCCCAACGCCTGGCGCGAGGACCTCCTGCAGTCGGCGCCGCCCAACGATCTGCAACGGCTGGTCATCGCGGTGGCCGGCAGCGCGCAGCATAACGCCTCGACCTCCTTCCCGATGAAGCGCTGGCCCTACTACTCGGCAGTTCCCGGTCCGCCCCTGCACGTCATCCACAACCCGACCACCGGCTGGGATGCCGGAACGCCGACCTCGGCCACGCCGCCGCCCGGCGATTTCATGGCCGAGGATCCGTCGCTCGGCTCGGTGTGGTGCGCCAACCACGGGACCTACTGCTGGGCCTCGCTGGCCGACCGCGATGCCGGCGCGCAGAACGTGTTCAACGCCTTCTGGAACTACATGCTGATCGGGCAATGGACCACGCCTGCGGTGCCCGGACCGCCGATCGCGGCCTCGCCGGGCAATGGCGGGGGCGCCAACGGCTACCCGATGAACATCACCCCGTCCTACACCCAGGCACTCGGCAACTACATCACGGCGGCAGTCGCCTACGCCCAGTCAGCCGGGCTCAGCGCGGCGCAGATCACCGGCTGGATGACCACCCAGCCGCCCGCCGTCTACCCCTTCGACCACGCGAACACCAACACCGCGGCCAAGCAGCTGCTGGCGCTCAATTACCTCAGCCATGCGCTGATGTGCCTGACGCGCTGGCACAAGCTCGACCAGGCCACCGCGATGCAGACCGGCTCCACCTCGACTGATCTCACCACCGGGGTGAGCCTGGCGACCTCCTATCCGCCTGGCCCGGCCATGGCCATCGGTCCAGGCGGCCTAATCCACCATGGCGACCTCGTCAACCTGGTGCGCAACATGCGCTACTTCTATTACCGCTTCTGCGCCCAGAACCCCTACAATTGGGCGGTGCCGCGCCCGATCGAGCACGCCACCATGATGGACTACGGGCTGTTCGAGCTCGATCTCTTCCGCGCCCCGATGAGCGGTCCGATCTGGGGCGCCCCCGCGGGCGTCCCGGCGGCGCAGCAGTGGCGTTACCTCGCGCCGACGCCGATCAGCACCGTGGGCAGCGCCGGTGCCGATGCGCTGGGCCCGCCGATGACCTATCCGGAGACGGCATTGAGCGCCGCGACCAGCTTCTCAGAGAATGGCCCGAGCGCCGGCCAGCTCTCGCATTACACCATCCTCAACCAGTTCGATGCCAGCGAGCGCGATCGCGAACTGGTGTTCTTCGCCGTCGATTGGCAGGCCTACGAGGATTGCGAGACGGCGATGAGCGCGCCGCTGGACGCCAGCCGCTATCCGCGCGCCGCGCCCGGCGGGGTCAAGCCGGTGAACGCCGGCGGCGATGGCCGCGGACTGGATTACCACGCCACCCCCTGCGCCACCTTCGATGATCTGATGTGGGGGTTCACCGACGGTTGGGGCGATGTCACCGGCCTCGAGCAGACCGTCAACGAGAACGGCAACAATGCCAACACCCTGCCGTTCCACCGCGCGCTCATCGGCAGCTACGTACATGCCTACCGCAATCCCGAGAAGAACATGCTCTTCACCGCGCCCGTGACCCAGCTGACTACCGGCGCCGACGTCAGCGCCCTGGTGGCGCCGATGCGCGACGTCAACAGCGCCATCGACATGACCACCCAGGCCGGGGTGATGGCGATGAACAACCCTCCCGACTACGGCCCGCCGAGCGCGTCGGGGGCGAACGGTATCACGCCGCCGCAGATCTTCTGCGGCACCTTCGGTGCCGACCGCAACGGCAACGGCAAGCTCGATCGCGGCGCGGTCTCGCGCGCGGTGCGCCTGCGCGCGATCACCGTGGCACGCTTCAACTACTACGACATGAGGGTGCCATGCCAGATCAAATGAACATCCGCCGACGGGGCGGCCGCGCGGGCTTCACCCTCATCGAGCTCTCCCTCGCCATCGCCCTGGGCGCGGTCATCGTCCTGACCGCTTTCAGCGCGGTGCGCATGGCGTCGCAGGCGATCACCCTGGCGCAGCGCCTGGCGCGCGCCAACGAACTGATCGGCACCGGCATCAGCGCTGCGCTCGAGGAGGTCGACTTCTGGCGTCAGTACGATGACCCGCAGGGGGGCGCCGCGGCCCAGCGCCTGCGCGCGTCGGAGAACCCGGCCGGGGTGACGTCGGCGACCGGACACCCGCTGCTCTTCGGCCTGCCCTTCTCCCCCTTCAACAGCAGCGCGACAGCGGCGCAATCCGCCCTTGCCAACACCAGCTTCCCACCGGTGTGGGATGACGGCTCCGCGGTCGGCTTCGGCCACGGCTGGCAGGATGACGAGCGGCTGTGGGCAATCTCGGCCGACAACGAGCTGACCTGGTGGACCGGAAATATCGCCGAAACCCAGGAGAGCGACGTGCGCTTCGGCCATTATTCCATCTTCGGCGTCAGCCGGCTGCCAGCCGAGTCCAGCGTGTCGATCGACGGTGGGACCTCGGGCCGCCTCGGCGCCTGGCAGCCGCGCATGGGCGGCGGCAGGTACGGCACGATCACCTTCGGCGCCGAGCCGCACTCGCCGGCGCTCGCCGGCCATTCCCCGGCGGGCACCGCCATACCCGCCTCCTACCGCCACGGCACCCCAGCCGGGCAGGCCACCGCCGGCTGGCTCTACAACCAGATCCATGGCCTGGGCAATGCCCTGGGCTGGTACGGCATGATGGAGTACCTGCCGCCTTGCGCGATCGACTGCTACACCACGCAGTACCACCAGGAGCCGGGCGCGGGCGGCGGCTGGATGGGCAGCCCGGCCGACAGCACCGACAGCGCCGGACGTCCGATCTTCCTGATCCAGACCTTCTCCACCGTCGGCTGGGGCTATCCCAACCGCCCCTACTACAATCTGCAGGCGTTCAGCCCCAACTGGTGTCCGCACTCGATGGACTTCCTGACCTCCTACAGCGCCTTTGGCCTGCTGCCGGTGAATTTCAACCGCTTCGAGGCGTTCGCCCCGGGTGCAGCGGGCGCCTCCGCCGTGCCCGCTGCGGTGGGACAGGGCAATGGCGGCGGACTCACCACCGACCAGCTGGTGTTCTACCACCGCAGCTATGG
>JAYVMM010000795.1:0-3582 GCA_043758975.1 Planctomycetota bacterium
GCGCGCGCGATGCGCCGGCTGAGGCGCTCCTCGCCATAGCGGAAGATGACGTCGGCGAGCTCGGCCTCGTCGAGGCGGTCGATCAGCGTCAGCGCGGTATCCGGGCAGCCGTCGCCCATGCGCATGTCGGCGGCAGCGGACGAGCGCAGCGAGAAGCCGCGGAGATCGTCGTCCAGCTGCATGCTCGAGACTCCGAGATCGGCTAGCACGGCGTCGAACCTTTCGCCGGCACTGATGAGTTCTTCGGCAGCAGCGGCGAAGGTGCCACCGCGCAATTGGAAGCGCGCGCCATGCTCGGCGAGCCGGCGCTGGGCGAGCGACCGCGCGCGCTCATCGCGGTCGACGCCAAGCACGCTGGCGCCGAGCTCAAGCAGCGCCGCACTGTGGCCGCCCAGGCCGAGGGTGCAGTCGAGGACCCGCACGCCCGACGCCGGTGCGAGCTGCGCGATGGTCTCGGCGAGCAGCACGCTCCGGTGGAGCTGGGCGGGATCGCTGGCATCAGGCACTGGCTGCCATGCCCGCCGCGACAGCCGGACGGCTGGTGGTGCGGCGCAAGTAGGACAGGTAGGGGCTCTCGGCCACGCTCGCTTCGCCCAGGCGCTGGGTCAGGCAGCGCAGGCGCAGCGCGGCATGATCGAGATCGCCCTGCAGCGCGGCATCGCCCTCGCTGGTGATGGCGGTGTCGAGGGCTTGGACCAGGCGGCTGAAGATGGCGTCATCCATGGCGGGTTCCTTTCCAGGATTCAGATCATCAGGTAGGCGTTGAGCGCGGGGTTGTAGCTCGGGCCGGCGTCGCGGTCGGACCAGCGGAGATAGTGATCGGGGTTCCATACTTGGATAGTCGAGTTGGTGCACACGAAGAAGACATCGCGGTCGAGGCCAAGGTAGGCCACGAGATGGGCGGGCAGCACCACGCGGTGCTGGGCATCGATCGCCATCATCGCCATTTCGCCGTTGAGCGCGGTGACCAGCTGCAGGCGCTGCTCGTGCGTCAGCGTGGCATCGGCGATGATGCGCTCCTCGCGGCGCTGCAGCTCCTTCTCGGTGAGCAGCAGCAGGACCGGGAAGACCTCGCCCCCCTGCAACTTGGGGATCGCGTGGCGCATGCCGCGCAAATGGTCCACCTCTCCCGCATGCAGAAGCGCACGTGCTTCGCGTGGGATCGTCACCAGATTCTTGGGCGACAGACGTTGGGTGGGCAGCACCGGGGGACTCCGCTGGGCCGCATACTGCAATTTATCGCTACTCTGTGCAACTGAAATCTACTTGATGCAACGAGTAACAGAGATAGCTGCCACAGTGGCAAACCACTTGTGCGCTCAGTTTTGACCTATACCAGATACAGTAATACAGCACCGGCAGCAGCCCGGAGACCAGGGTCCCCGGACGGTGTGTAGCGATCTTATCACACTTATCGTCGCGGCTGCCGCCGTCCTCGGTCGATTCAGCCCGGACGGGCGAGGAAATCCTGGTCGACCACCACGTCGCCGCTGCCAGTGACCACCGCCTGGCAGGCGAGCCGCTGGCCGTCGTCCGCACGCAACATGTAGCGCTCGGCGTCGCTCATCGGCGCGAGATGCTCGCCGCCCGCGCACACCCGCACCCGGCAGGTGCCGCACGAGCCCGCCATGCACAGATAGGCGATGTCGGCGCCCTCGTCGAGCAGCAGCGACAGCACATCACGCTCGGCGATGGCCGGCGCCCGCACCGCGCCGAAGACCACCTCAGCCATCAGGCGACCACCAGATTGATGATCTTGGCGTGGATGATCAGCAGCTTGCGGATGGTCCTGCCCTCGCTGACGCGGTGGATCTCCGCATGCGCGCGCACCTGCTGCTCGAGCGCCGCCCCTTCCAGACTGCGCGGCAGGCTGAGCCGGCCGCGCAGCTTGCCGTTGACCTGGACCGGGTAGTCGACCTCGTCGGCGTCGATCTGGGCAGGATCGAAGGTGGGCCAGCCCGCCGCGGTGAGGTCCTCGCCAGGTGCGAGCTGGCTCCACAGCTCATGGCATATGTGCGGCACCATGGGCGCGAGCAGGCGCACCAGGGTGGCGACGCCGAGGCGGAACACCCCAGGAGCGAGCGCCTCGGGCTTGAGTTCGTTCATCAGCGTCATGCACGCCGAGATGGTGGTGTTGAAGGAGAACTCGCGTTCCATCGCCTCGGTCGCGCGCTTGACCGTGGCGTGGACCAGGCGCACCACCAGCTGGTCGGACCCAGCCAGGTCGCGGGCCAGCCCGGCGAACGGCGGCGTCCCCGCCAGGGCGGCGAGATGGTCCTGGACCAGGGTCCACAGCCGCTTGAGGAAGCGGTTCATCCCCATCACCTGGTCGGGGTTCCACTCAAGGTCGCGCTCGGGCGGGGCGGCGAAGAGGATGAACAAACGGGCGGTGTCGGCGCCGTATTGGTCGATCAGCTGCTGCGGGTCGACGGTGTTGCGCTTCGACTTCGACATCTTCTCGACCCGCCCGACGGTCACCGGCTGGCCATCCTTGAGCGCCACCGCGCCGATCGCCTTACCCTTGGCATCGTGGGTGACCTCGACCTCGTCGGGGTAGAACCACTCCTTCTTGGCCCCGGCGGGCTCGCGCGAATAGCTCTCCATGCACACCATGCCCTGGCAGAGCACGCGCTTGAACGGTTCGCGCACGCCAGTTAATCCGATATCGCACAGCGCCTTCTGGAAGAAGCGCGCGTAGAGCAGGTGCAGTACCGCGTGCTCGATGCCGCCGATGTAGAGATCGACCGGCAGCCAATGGTCGACCCGACGGCGGTCGAGCGGCTCCTTGGCGTCGGGGCAGCAAAAGCGTGCGAAGTACCACGACGACTCCATGAAGGTGTCCATGGTGTCGGTCTCGCGGCGTGCCGGCTCGGGCCCGCTCGCGGTGCGCACGGTCAGGGGCGAACCATCGTTGGCGGTGGTGGCCCAGCTCGGGTGCTTCTCAAGCGGGTTGCCAACGCCGTCCAAGCGCACGTCCTCGGGCAGGCGCACCGGCAGGTCCTGCTTGCGCAGCGGCACCGCGCCCGCGCGCTCACCGTAGACGAAGGGGATGGGGTTGCCCCAGTAGCGCTGGCGGCTGATGCCCCAGTCGCGCAGGCGCCAGGTCACCGTCGCCCGACCGCAGCCGCGGCGCTCGAGCCAGCTGCAGATCGCGGCCTTTGCCGCGTCGCTGCGCAGGCCGGTGAAATCGCCGCTGTCGACCAGGGTGCCGACGCCGGTGAAGGCCTCGCCCGGCGCGGATGCGTCCCCGACGTTGCCGGCGCCGGCAGCGGCGCCATCGGGGACGATCACCGTATGCACCGCGATGGCGTACGTGCGTGCGAAGGCGAAGTCGCGCTCGTCATGCGCCGGCACCGCCATCACCGCGCCGGTACCGTAGTCGGCGACCACGAAATTGGCGGCGTAGAGCGGCACGCGCTCCTGGTTGGCCGGATTGAGCACGTAGGCGCCGGTGAAGCAGCCCTTCTTCTCCGTTTGGTCGCCAGTGCGCTCGTGGGCGCTCACCGCCCTGGTCGCGACCTTGAAGGCCTCGACCTCGGCGCGGTGCGACGCCGGCACGATGCGGTCGAGCAGCGCATGCTC
>JAYVMM010000796.1:0-3340 GCA_043758975.1 Planctomycetota bacterium
CGCGCCCGGCGAGCCCGGCGACATCGGCTTTACCATCAGCATCATCGGCGGCAGCCAGCGCAAGGACCCGCTGAGCGAGAGCCTCACCACCAGTCCGCTGCCGCTGCAGGTGCCGGTGAGCTGCCTGCGCCGCGAGGCGGATGGCACCATCGTGCGCTACGAGGGCATCGTCACCACGCCGCTGCCCTGGTGGCAACGCTTCCCCGCCGACCTGGTCAGCGACCCCCTGCCGTTGACCTTTACCGCCAGCGCCGAGGCCACCATCGTGCTCGCCCCGGTGCCTGCGGTCGACCTCGGCGCCCTGGTGGCCCAGGCGCGGCGCGACGGCTATGCCCGCCCGCTGCCGCCGGGCAAATCCGGCGCCGCCGGAGGCGCGCCATGAACCCAGCCCGCCTGCTTGCCCTCGCCCTCGCCCTCGCAGCCCAGCTGCTCGCCACCACCACCGCCGCCGCCGCCGACCGCCCCTCCTCCGAGCAGTGGAACCTGGTCGCCGCCGCGATCGCGGCGCAGGATGCCAGCGCCGAGGACAAGGTGCTCGCCATCACCACCACCTTCCCGACTTGGAGCGAAGGTTTCCGCACGCTCAGTCAGCTCCAGCTCAAGCGCAAGGCCTACCCCGTGGCGGCCGCCTCGGCCGGCAAATCGCTCGCGCTCGATCCCGCCGACAGCGCCGCTGCCGCCTGCGCGGTGCAGGCGCTCGCGGCGAGCGGCAAGGCCGAGGAGGCCTTCGCCATCGCTGACCACTTCAGCGGCGCCAAGGACCTCCAGGGCTGGGTCAACTTCCATGCCGCCGCCGCTGCGCTGGCCGGCAAGAACCAGGCCAAGGCCTCGCTCTACCTGACCTTGGCCATGAGCCGGGTGCAAGAACCGCCGGCCGAATTCACCTACCTTGACGCACGCATCGCCGAGAACGCCGGCGACGACAAGCGCGCGGCCAGCAGCCTGACCCGCGCCACCTCCACCAACAGCCGCTTCTGGGACGCGTGGTACGAGCTGGGCACCGTCCAGGCCCGCCTCGCCGATAGTGCCGGCGACAAGGCGTCCGAGCTGCTGCGCCAGTCCGAGGCCAGCCTGACCCGGGTGGTCAAGGCGCAGGAGAAGGATTACCAAGCCTGGCAGGCGCTGGGCAGCACCCAGCTCAAGCTCAGCACCCTGCTCAAGCAGGAGAGCCCGGGCGACAGCATATCCAAGGCGCGCGAAGCGGCCTCCAGCCTGGATTCGGCGCTGACGCTCAAGGAGGACCTGCGCGATGCCCACCTCGGCCTCGGGCAGGCGCTGCTGGTGACCGAAGACTACGAGCGCGCCATCCCCCATCTCGAACGCGCGGTGGCGCTCGGCGCGCAGGACCGCGCGCTGACCATGAACCTCATGATGGCCTACCAGAAGACCGGCAAGACGGCCAAGTTCGAGGAGACGGCGCGCACCCTCAAGGCGGTGTCGCCGAACGAGAAGATCACCATGGGCATGGGCCTGTTCCATGCTGGCCAGCCGGCCAACGCGGTAGAACTGCTCGCCTCCGCCGCCAGCGACCTCGACCGCGAGCGCGAACGCGAGCGCCTGGGCGCGGTCTACCGCGTGCTCGGCCATGCCCATGTCGACCTCGCCGAACAGCTGCGTGCCCGCCTCGCCAGCGCGCCGGCAGAGCAGAAGGCAGCGCTCCAGGCCGCCCGCGACAAGGAACTCGACGCCGCCCGCGACGCCTACCGCGAGGGCGGCGGCCTGGGCGACTTCCCCGCCCGCCACCACTTCCTGGCCAGCGAGAGCCAGCGCTCCTTCGCTGCCGGTTATGGTGCCGGCTGGCAGTACCTGACCTGGAACAGCTACGTGGCGCCGGCCGGCTGGGCGCTGGTGGTCGGCAATTACGGCGGGGCGATCACCGGCGGCAATGGCCTGGGCGGCATGTGGGAGCGCCACCCCATGCACGTGGTGGCCTGGGGCCTGGCTATTGGCATCCCGTTGATCGTCTTCATCACCTCGCTCTTCTCCCGGCGCTCCACCGGAGGCTTGACTTCGCCCGATCCCAAGCGCCGCACCACCGCCCAGTACGCGCCGCCACCATCGCCGCCGCCGCCCAAGAGCCGGTCGACCCAGTCGGGGCCGCCGCCGGCCAAGAACCGCACGCCTCAGCCCGGCCCGCCGCCGCCGGCCAAGAACCGCACGCCTCAGCCCGGCCCGCCGCCGCCGCCGGCCAAGAACCGCACGCCCCAGCACGGCGGCAAGTCGGTCACCGAGGCTGCGTTCCGCAATGGCACCAAGAGCGAGACCGAGCCGTCGGCGACCTCCGCGCACATGCCGACGCGCACCAAGGAGGCCGATGCTGGCGAAGCGAGCGCGCTCGAGCGCCGCCAGGTGGCCAAGCCCCCCAACTCCCAGCGCCGCCCGCCGCCCGAACGGTGATGAGCGCGCGCGCAGGGCGCCGGCCATGCCCGTCAGCCTGATCATCCCCGCCGCCGGACGCGGTCTGCGCTTCGGCGCTGCCCAGCCCAAGCAGTACCTCATGCTCGGCGGGCGCCCGGTGCTCGCGCGCAGCCTGGCGGCCTTCGCTGGTCTAGTCGACGAAGCGGTGGTGGCGGTGGACGCCGAGAGCGAAGCAACCGTGCAGGCGGTGCTCCAGGACGCCCCGCCACCCTTCCCGGTGCGCGTGGTCGGCGGTGGGCGCACGCGCCAGGATTCGGTGCACGCCGCCCTCACTGCCAGCGCGGCGACCAGCATGCTGGTGCTGGTGCACGACGCGGTGCGGCCACTGGTGCCGCGCCACTGCATCGTCGCCTGCCTGGCGGCGCTCGCGCGCACCACCGCGGCGCTGGTCGCGGTACCGTGCAGCGCCACGGTCAAGCGCGCCGCCAACGTCGGCGACGGCGATCAGCCGCCGCTGGTCGCCGCGACCGTGCCGCGCGAGCTGCTGTGGCTGGCGCAGACGCCGCAGGGCTTCCAGCGCGCCGCCGGCCTCGCCGCCTTCGCGCGCGCCGCCGCCGAGGGTTGGCAGTGCAGCGATGACGCCCAGCTGCTCGAGCGCGCCGGCCACCCGGTCGAGCTGGTGATGGGCGACGCATGCAACCTCAAGATCACCACCCGCGACGACTGGGTCCTCGCCGAAGCGCTGGTACGCGCCGAGAGCACCGAACCTGGTTTCCCGCGCTAGCCAACAGCCTGACACCGCCAAATCCTGAATATTCCGGAGGCGAGGCTTGCGTGGTCGCACCCCGCGGCATGGCGCGGTGGAGCGGCATGCGACTAATTAAGCCTAAACGTCGCATTAGAGACAGGACATCCGCTGTGTAACCCCTTGATATTCGATACCTTCCTATCGCTCCGCGATCACCGCAGGGATCACCCACTG
>JAYVMM010000797.1:0-4282 GCA_043758975.1 Planctomycetota bacterium
GCCGCCAGGATGCCGGCGACCCCGAGCGGATCCCAGTCGGAGAGCAGGATCAGGCGCACCGCGGCGTGGTTGAGCTTGATATAGGACATGGCGGGTTCCCGCGGGGAGGGGCGCTCAGCGGTTGCGCCCGAAGATGCGCGTCAGCACCTGGTCGCCGAGGTCGCCGAGGGTGGCGCGGAAGGCGCGCCCGTGGCTGACTTCGACCAGGCGGCTGACGAAGCGCTCGAGGTAGGGGTCGCTGGCGACCATGAAGATGTTGAGCTCGATCTTCAGGCGCGGATAGCGCGCGCCCTGGCGCAGGGTGGCGGTGACGATCTCGGGGTCGAGGCCGTAGGAGGAGTTGATGGTGAGTTGCCGGCGGCCATCACGCGACGGGCGCGGCTCGAAGAGCGCGGTCGGCTTGCCGTCGGTGATCATCACCACGCGCTTGTTGAGCTGGTGCTTCTTGGCCAGGATCTCGGCGGCACGCCGCAGCGCCTCGCAGGTGTTGGTGTGGAAGGGCCCGTTGCTGATGTAGGGCAGCTCCTGCACCGAGACCTCCTGCACATCGTCGCCGAAGAGCAGGATGTTGAGGCTGTCACGCGGATGGCGGCGCGCCTGCAGCTCGGCGAAGGCGAGGGCCACGCGCTTGGCCGGGGTGATGCGGTCCTCGCCGTAGAGGGTCATCGAGTGCGAGACGTCGATCAGCATCACCGTCGCCGCGCTGGTCGACTGCTCGCGCCCCTGCACCACCAGGTCGCCATCCTCGAGCTGGCGGTGGCCGGCGCGCAAGGCGCCGAGTATGCTCTCGCGGTACTGGATGTCGTAGGATTCGTCGCCCGCCTGCCACGGGCGCATCTCCCCGCTCGGCTCGCCGTGCGCGCCCGGGCGCGGCAGGGCATGCTCGCCGCGCCCGCCCGCCTTGAGCTTGCCGAACACCGCCTCCAGGCAGCCCGAGCGCAGCGCGCGCTCGCCGCGCGCGGTGAGGGTGCGCGCGCCGGGCGCGCCGGTGATCAGCTTCTGCTCGCGCAGCCGCTGCTCGAACTCCCGGCGGTCGAAGCCGAGGTTCTGGCGATAGCGCTCGCTGAGCTCTTCGAGGTAGTCGAGCGCCTGCTCGACATCGCCGTTGACCGCCAGCATGAGCTCGCGGAAGAGCTCGTCCATGCGCCCCTCGCGCGCCAGGCGGTTGGCGAGCTCGCGCCAGTCGAGGTGCAGATAGGCGTAGTCCATGGCTTAGCCGGGCGGACGCCAAGCAGTGCCGGCGATGCAGGCGCGCACCTGCTCGAGGTGGTGGGCGTTGTGGCGATGCACCTTCTGCAGCACCTCGCCGAAAGTGGTGCGCCCGGCCTCGGCATGCACTCCGGCGCGCGTCCAGCGCTCGGGCGGGACCAGCGACGCGAGTTCGAGGACGGCCGCGCGGGTGGCGGTGAACAGGGTGGCGGCGGTGGCCAGGCTGCGTGCGCCGCCGCCCAGCTCGGCCATCCAGCGGTTCTCATCGAACGGCCACAGCAGCGGCTTGTCGTCGGCTGCCAGCCGGTGCAGGCGGTCGAGCAGCACCCCTTCGGTGTCGACGAGATGCAGCAGCAGCTGGCGCAGGGTCCACTTGCCGGGCGCGTAGCTGCGCGCGAGCTGCTCCGGCGTGGCTGCGAAGGCGGCCAGGGTCACGTCGCGGGTTACGACCAGCGCGGCATGCTCGCCGTTCACGGGCGCCTCCGCTTCTTGTCCTCGCGCCCCATCATGTGCGCGAGCAGGTCGCTGTAGACCAGGCCGCGCACGCTGTCCTCGCGCGCCAGGGCGCCGCCGTGGAACATGCCCTCGATGATGAACTCCATCCACAGCGTGCGCTCCTCGCGCGGCGGCTTGAGCAGCTCGTCGGCGATGCGCCCCAGGCTCGGCACGCCGTGCAGCGCGGCCTCGTATTCCTTGGTCGCCATGCGATCGGAGAGCTGCAGGCGGTTGCCCTTGGCGAAATGCGCCAGGATCTCCTTCCACGGCCCCTCGTCGCGCTCGTCGCGTTTGCCACTGCGCGCCTCCTCCTCGACGATCACCGGCGGCAGGCGTTCCAGCCACAGCGCCTTGATCGCCTCGCCGAGCACGTGCCAGCCGACCTTGAGCGGGCCCTCCTGCTCGCCTTCGTAGGCGAGCTCGATCTTCCCGGTCATCGCCGCGAGCAGCGCCGGCAGGTCGACCATGCGCGCCTGCGGGCGGCTTTCGCCGAGCAGCAGGCCGCGCTGCAGCACGTTGGCGTGCAGCGCCTCGAGCGCGCTGATGGTCAGCCGCGCGCTCACCCCGCTCTTGGGGTCGACGAATTCGCTGGCGCGCGCCGCGCGCGCCGCCTCCTCGATGATAAGCGGGAAGAGCGCAGGCAGCTGCGGGGTGCAGCCACCGCTGGCGGTGAGGCAGGCCTCCTGCGCCATGATGCGCACGCCGTCGTCGCGGCGCTTGGGGTAGTGGGTGAGCACCTGGGCGCCGATGCGGTCCTTGAGTGGGGTGATGATCTGCCCGCGCGAGGTGTAGTCCTCGGGGTTGGCGGTGAACACCAGCATGAGGTCGAGCGGCAGGCGCAAGGGTATCCCACGCACCTGCACATCCTGCTCCTCGAGGATGTTGAAGAGCGCGACCTGGATGCGCGGCGCGAGGTCGGGCAGCTCGTTGATGCAGAAGATGCCGCGGTTGGTGCGCGGTACGATGCCGAAGGTGACCGCGCGCAGGTCGCCGAGGTCGTAGCCCTCGCGGCTGGCGCGGATGGGGTCGATGTCGCCGATGAGGTCGGCGACCGAGACGTCGGGGGTGGCGAGCTTCTCGCCATAGCGCTCATCGTGCCCCAGCCACACCACCTTGGCGTGCTCGCCCTCGCGCGCGATGAGCTCCTGCGCCTGCGCGCCCACCGGCGCGAGCGGGTGCGAGCGCAGGGGGTCGCCGGCGAGCGCCGGCACCTGGGGATCGAGGAAGCGCGCGAGGGCGCGCGCCAGGCGGGTCTTGGCCTGGCCGCGCAGGCCGAGCAGGAGCAGGTCATGCCCGGCGAGCACCGCGTTGACCACCTGCGGGATCACCGTCTCGCCATAGCCGATCAGGCCGGGGAAGAGCTGCTCGCCGCTGCGCCCGGCGGCGAGCGCGCTGATGAGGTTGTCGCGCAGCTCCTGCTTGATCGTGCGCGGGGCGAAACGCGCATCGCTCTGGGCGAGCGCGCGTACCCCAGCGAGGGTGCCGGGCAGCACCGGCGAGGGATGGAGGACCGGTTGATTCATGGGTGGTGGGCTCGGGAGGTGGAGCTGGTGTATGGCTGGGCTTCTGGATGGGTAGATGTATCCACGGCACATCGTACGATAGCGCGCGCCGGGCGCATGGAGGCGCCCGACGCGGTCCCTGTACCCGGGCCTGGTGCTCCGACCCCGCCGGGTGCGCAAATATGTGCCATGGATAGCCTTGCGCCATCGCCTCGGGCCGGCACGCGCACCCGGCGCGCGGCGGCGGCGCGCGTGCGGACGGGCACCGTGAGCCACCGTTAGCCTATCCGTCGCCGCGGCGGTGGATTCGCATGCCTCGGCGTCCACCATGCCCGCATGGCGACCAGCTGGCGGCTCCGGCGGCGGTGCGCGCTGCCGGCGCTTGCCGCCGGCGCGCTGGCGCTCGTCGCGTCCGCCCTGGTGCGCGGCGACGAGGCGGCGGGGTGGCAGCCCCTCGGGCTGTCGGGCGGGGGTGCGCTCTACTGCCCGGCGATCTCGCCGCTCGATGCGCGCGTGATGATGGTCAGCTGCGACATGGGCGCCTCCTACCTGTCGCACGATGGCGGCGCTAGCTGGACCATGATCCACCACCTCCAGCTGCGCGCCAATACCCGCTGCCGTCCGGCCTTCCACCCCAGCGACAGCCAGCAGGTCTACGCCGCCAACGGCTGGTCCGGCCTCGCCCTCAGCCGCGACGGCGGCGTGCACTGGCAGCCACTCGGCGGCCTGCCGGGCGACCTCCAGGGTGAGATCTCAATCGATCCGCTCGCCCCGGCGCACATGCTGGTGGGCGCCGGGGGCGGGGTGTGGCGCTCGCTCGACGCCGGTGCCAGCTGGATGCGCTGCGACGGGCCCAAGGGCACCGCGGTGGCCTTCCATTTCGCGTCGGCTGCCCCCGGCGCCGGCGCTGACGCGCCGCGCTCCTGCTTCGCCGCCACCCTCAATGGGGTGTGGCGCTCGGATGACGGCGGTGCGAGCTGGAGCGAACGCGACGCCGGACTGCCCTGGCATGAGCTGCGCAGCTTCGCCGGGGGCAGCGCGGCGCACCTCACCATGCTCTACTGCGCCATCCCCAG
>JAYVMM010000798.1:0-1656 GCA_043758975.1 Planctomycetota bacterium
ACCGCCAGGAGAAGGGCGCGGGTGCGCTCACCGCGATCGAGGAGATCAGCCGCGACCTCGCGCTGCGGGTGGTCGCCATCATCGGCATCGCCGCCGCCGCCGAACACCTCACCAGCCACGATCTCGGCGGGGCGCGCTACCTCACCCCGGCACAGCGCGAGCGCATCGCCGCCCATCTCCATGGCGGCGCCTGAGCACGTCCCACCCGGCGCGGGCGCGCGGGCGGCTCAGCTGCGGCGCGCCAGGCGCGCCAGGCGCCACTCCCAGGCCAGGCAGTAGAGGCAGGGCACGCTGAACAGGCTGATGAGGTCGACCAGCATCCCGCCGATGCAGGGCAGCGCCATCGGCTGCATGAGGTCGGCGCCGCGCCCGTCGGATGGTTCACAGTTTCTCCGTTCGCATATGGCCACCACGGGCGGGTGGCAGGGAGCGGTGCCGTGGGGCACCGGAGCTCCGGCAGCGACGGGAAGCCGTGCGACCGGAGGCGGCGTCCATGCGCGCGCAAGCGCGGCGGACGCCCGCCTCCGTTCAAATCAGGAAGCCGCCCCAGCTCAGGTAGGCGGGTGGTCCATCGGGATACGGTGCGGTGCAGGCGGCGCCAGCATGCAGCAAGCCGTGGCGCGCGCTGTGCGGCAGCACCGCGACCACCAGGGCCGCGGGCAGGTCGCGCGCGCTGGCGTCTGCGGGTGCGGGTGCGGGCGGGGCGCTGGGCTGGTGCTGGTCGAGCGCGAGTTCCTGGCAGCAGCTGGGCTTGGCGGGGGCGCGCTGGTCGTGGTGACCGTCCAGCGGGCAGCAGCAATCGGCTTCTGGCGCCGGCGCGGTAGCCATCGACATCGACATCGACATCGCCATCGCCATCGCCATCGCCCCGCCCATGTGGCATACATGCAGCCGGGGCTGCGGCAGCAGCGGCAGCGCCGCTACGCCGAGCGCCAGCAGCACGGCGAGCAGGCGCCGCGCGACGGTTCGCGCATAGAAAGTGGGGAGAGCAGGCATCGACTGCATCATGGCGAACCGACGCGGCGATTCAATGCGGGAATCGCCGCCTGCGCGGCAGCGTTATGGCCGGACCCCGGAAGGCGGCGCGCGCCGGGCGAGCAGGACCAGCCACACCACCGCCACCACCAGCGCCAGCCCGGCGAGGGCAGCGCTCAGGCCGGTGTATTCCGCCACCACCCCTACCACCACGCTGGGGGCGCCGAAGCCGATGTAGCTCCACATCAGGAAGCCGGAGACCGCGCGCGCGCGCTGCTCGCCGGCGGCCACGCTGACCGCGGTCAGCCCGGCGACGTAGGTGTAGCCGAAGCCGGAGGCGCCGGTGACGGCAGCGGCGATGATCAAAAGCGCCGCCTGGCCCTGCCACACCCCGAGCGCGAACAATGCGCAGGCCGCGGTGGTGCAGCAGGCACCGATGCGCAGGCCATTGATGACCGCCCGCGGGCGCAGCAGCGGCACCAGCTGGACCACCGCGCCGGCGCCGGTGAGCAGCATCAGCGCCGCGCCCGACCAGCCCACCGCGCCGAGGCGCGCGAGTTCGCTCGAGAGCAGGCCAACGATCACCCCCGAAACCGTCCACGCGGTGGCCGAGGCGATGGTCACCACCGCGGTGCCGGCGGGGAAGCAGGGCACGCGCAGCAGCGGCGGGCGGGCGCCGGG
>JAYVMM010000799.1:0-2806 GCA_043758975.1 Planctomycetota bacterium
GGCGATGAAGAAAGCGGCGAGCGCCGCCGCCAAGCCGAACTGCCGGCGGCAGAGCACGGCGGTGAGCGCGGCGAGCAGCGCCAGCCACAGCAGTCCGACCGGCATCGCCATGGCGGCGACCAGCTTGCGCGCCATGAAGTCGGTGGCGGCGCAGGCGAGGGCCGCAGCGAGCAGCAGCACCGGCGCCGTCCACCACCACCACGCGCGCGTACCCCAGGCGGGGCGGCGCTGCGCCTGCCAGGTGCCCAGGACGAGGGCAGCGAGCAGCAGAACGAGGGCGAACCAGCTCATGGCGCGGGGGACGGGCTGACCCTGACTACCGTCCGCGGACGCTCGCCGGGTGGCCGCTCAGCGGGCATTCAAATAATTGCCCGCGCCCGGTTGACGAACGAGCCGAAGAAGGTCTTGCGCTTGCGCTGGCCGATGTTCGCGTATTCGGGCTCTTCGCCGGCGAGTACGCAGCGGCAGTCGTGCTCGATCTGGGAGGCATCGCTGTAGCGCTTGTCCGGGGCGAGCGCCATGGCGCGGCGGATGATGGTGGCGAGCTGCGGCTTGATGTTGGGGCGGGCGTGGCGGGCGGTGGGCTGGCGGGTGGCATCGCGCACTTGGCGGATGGTCTCCTCCGGGGTGTCGCCGGCATAGGGCGGCTTGCCGGTCACGGCGAAGAACATGGTCGCGCCCAGGGCGTAGACGTCGGTGCGCTCGTCGATGCGACCGCCAGTGATCTGCTCGGGCGCGAGGTAGGCCGGGGTGCCGGCGATGGTCGCGCTGTCCGGCTGGTCGCTGCGCTTGAAGGCGAGGCCGAAGTCGGTCAGGCGCGGGGTGTCTTCGCCATCGATCAGGATGTTGGCCGGCTTGATGTCGCGGTTAATGTAGCCGGTAAGATGGACCGCATGCAGGCCGGCGGCGGCATCGCGCATCAGGCGCAGGGCGGAATCGTCGCTCAGCGCGCCGCGGTGGGCGACCCGGCTGCCGAGGTCGCCGCCCTGCACCAGGCGCATCGCCATGTACGGGCACTGGCCGACCAGGCCGGCATCGTAGAGGGTGATGACGTTGGGGTGGTCGATGGCGCCCAGCACGCGCGCCTCGTGCATGAAGGTGTCGATCAGCTCGGGGCTGTAGCCGTTGCGCGCGGCGTATTTCGGGCTGACGATCTTGAGCGCCACCTTGCGCCCGATGGCCTTGTGCTCGGCCTCCAGGATGATGCCCATGCCGCCTTCGGCGAGGATGTGGTAGAAGGTGTAGTCGCCAAACGACTGCCCGATCTTCTGCACCGCATGCTTGATATTAGATGTTTCGCCCATGCCATGCACCGCGGGAGTCAGGTGGGAAAACGCGAAGGCACTCCGCTGGCCAGTCTAACCGCCTAGCCCACGAGGGTCAAGGTATTACCAGTAGGCGGGTGGATCGCCGCCCCCCGCCCGTCGCCACAACCCTGGGCGTCGCCGCCTGGCGACGCGGCGGGCGCCCCGCGCCGCGCCCAAACCCGCACCAAGCGGACTCAGCCGGAATCGGCTCCGTTGCGGCGCACCTTGCGCGCGCGCGCCGAGCTGGCGGCAGGCGCCGCGGGCGCTGCCGGCGCCGCCGTCCTGGCGCCGAGGCCGAAGTCGAAGTAGTTGGCAGCATTGCGGTAGCAGAGATCGCGCACCAGATCACCGACGAGTTCGATGTCGTCAGGCAGCAGACCCTGCTCCATCTCCTGTCCGAGCAGGCCACAGAGGATGCGCCGAAAGTACTCGTGGCGGGTAAAGGAGAGGAAGGAGCGCGAATCGGTGAGCATGCCGACGAAGCGGCTGAGCAGGCCGAGGCTGGAGAGTGCATTGAGCTGGCGCTCCATGCCATCCTTCTGGTCGAGGAACCACCAGCCGCTGCCGATCTGCATCTTGCCCGGCGTGCCGCCCTCCTGGAAATTGCCGATCATCGTCGCCAGCATCTCATTATCCTTGGGATGGATGTTGTAGAGGATGGTCTTGGCCAGCGTGCCCTCACGGTCGAGGCGGTCGAGGAAAGACGCCAGGGCGCGCGCATACGACGCTTCGCCGATGGAATCGCAGCCGATGTCGGGCCCAAGGGCGCGGCTCAGGCGGCTGTTGGCATTGCGCAGCGGACCGATGTGGAACTGCTGCACCCAGCCGGCACGGTGGTCCATCACGGCGCCCTGGTGCAGCAGCGCCGCCCTGAAGGCCTCGGCCTCGTCCCCGCTGGGGCGACCGCCTGCGCGCACCTTGGCGAAGATGCGCGCCACCTCGCGCTCGCTCGGCGCGCCCGCCGGCACGGTCTCGATGCCGTGGTCGGAAAGGCGGCAGCCGTGGGCATGGAAGACGGCATGGCGCTTGGCCAGCGCCACCAGGTAGGCCTGGTAGCTGCCGACCTCGCCGTCGACCGCCTGCTCGAGGCGGTCGAGCCAGGCGTTGAAGCGCTGCGGGTCCTCGATCGCCATGCCACGGTCGGGCCGCCAGGTCGGGCGCACCTGCACGTCGCAGCTGGGGTCGGCGGCGATGGCGGCATGATCGCTGAGGCTGTCGGTGGGGTCGTCGGTGGTGCATACCACCGCCACCTTCATGGCCTTGAGGATGCCACGCGGGGTGAACGCGGGGGTGGCGAGGGCGGCATTGCACTCCTGCCACACCGATTCGGCGGTGGCGGGTCCGAGCAGGCGATCGCTGATGCCGAAGGGCCGCTTGAGCTCGAGGTGGGTCCAGTGGTAGAGCGGGTTGCGCAGGCAGGCGGGCACGGTCTCGGCCCAGGCCTGGAACTTCGCGCGCGGTGCGGCATCGCCGGTGATGAGGTGCTCGCCGATGCCGTT
>JAYVMM010000800.1:0-5038 GCA_043758975.1 Planctomycetota bacterium
CGCCAGCTATGGTCTCGACCGCGAATCCGGGCTGCGCAACGGTCCAGAGCGCATCGGGGCTGGTGTCGGAGGCCGTCGCGGCGCCCATTCCACCGCAGGAAAGCAGGAGAAAGAGGGCGGTGTGGATGAGGCTGGCGCAGTAAAATCTCAACATGCCAACCTCTGGCTGGGACGGTGGACGACGAGCGACCACGCTATACACGTCAGCAGGTAGGGCAACGTCTGGGTGAAGAGGTCGTCCCATGAGTTGGACATACCCGGAAGAACCGGGGACTGGGTTATCAGTTGGCCGTCTATTGTCCGTGAGTTCGAACGCTGTCCCTCACATTGGGGATCCAGCTTCCTCCGCTACTGCCCTGGCTGGTCTTGTGGGATAGATATCCTCGGCTCTTCGCCAGGTCGCCATTGAATCATAGAGATGGCGAACGAATCGGAGACTTTCGGCCCGCCAGAGACTATTTCGGCCCGCGCCCCGGTCTCAGAGTCCGACTCGCCCGGAACGGTAATGCGAAAAGAGCGCGGATTTCCACGCTTTGATCTGCATCCCGCCAGCGCAGGCGATGGAGCCTGCGCTGGTTCAGAGTGAAGAGTGGTGGAGGCGGGGCATGAAAAACCCCGGTCCGGTGACCGGGGTCGGCGGGCGCGGCTCTCGTTGTCGAGGCGCGCATGTCCGCCGCACGACGTGCCGCCCAGCGCAGTTCAGGGTAACGGCTTGGGATTCTGCCCGATGTGCGGATGGGCCGAGCCCTTGTAGACCTTCAGGCGCTTGAGCTGGTGGCGGCCCTGGATGGACTTGGGCAGCATGCGCTTGACCGCGAGCATGAAGACCTCTTCCGGCTTCTGCTGGTGCATCACGCCGAGGGGGATCTCCTTGATGCCGCCGATGAAGCCGCTGTGGAAACGGTAGATCTTGTTGACCAGCTTGCGCCCGGTGAAGACCAGGCCTTCGACGTCGGTCACCACCACGTAGTCGCCGGCGTCGACCGCCGGGGTCCAGTTGGTCTTGAGCTTGCCCATCAGCGCGAGGGCGGCCTTGGTCGCGAGCGGTCCGAGGACCTTGCCCTTGGCGCTTGCGACGTACCAGGCGCGGGAGACGTCTTCTAGTTTGGCGAAGGTGGTCTGCATCATGGGTATCTCGATTCTGGTCCGGACACGGACTTCGGCTGGGGAAGGGGGGCAAACCATAGGCCGGTAAGGCCCTGGGTCAAGCAGCGTGGGGCCGCGCGGCGGCAGGCCCGCAAGCGTTTAGGCTGCGTTCAGGTGGTCTTCAGTACCAGCAGGCCGGCCTCGATCTCCTTGACGATGAGATCGATCTTGTCCCAGTTCTTCTCCAACGGCGGCGGCAGCACCATGGGCAGCTGGCCGTTGTTGAGCTCCTTGAGCCGGCGATTGATGAGGGTGACGAAGTTGTAGTACCCGCCGACCTTGGTGATGGCGTCGGCATACTGGGTATTGGCGAGGGTCATGCGCGTGGCTGCCTGGTGGCTTGGGGGAGACTCCATGTATCGGCTTTTGCCCGCCGGTCAATCCGTATACCTCGACGTGCGCCTGCGGGGCAGGGCCGGGCTGGGCGCGATAACCTCTTGCGACTGGCGGGGCTGGAGTTCGCCCCCTGGGGGGTTAGAGTCCGCCTCCCGTCGCGCCCCGGGCGGGGTGCGCGGTGCGCCGCCCCCGCCGGCCCGCCGCCCCCACGCCCGGCGCCCGGTGGCAACGAGGGACCCGTGACCAGCGAACCCGACAACGCCGTCAACCCGGCCAGCGCAAACACTTCAGTGGCCTACCTCAACGGCAGCTGGAAGCCGCTCGCGGAGTGCCAGGTACCGATCAACACCCACGCCCTGCAGTACGGCACCGGCTGCTTCGAGGGCATCCGCGGCTACTGGGACGGCCAGGCCATCAACCTGCTCTTCCTGCGCGAGCATTTCGAGCGCTTGGCGCGCAACGCCAGCCTGCTGCTGATGAGCTGCCCGAGCGTCGAGGAGATGTGCGAGATCGCGGTGCAGGCGGTGGCGCGCAACGCGCCGCGCCAGAACGTCTACCTGCGCCCGATGGTCTACAAGCGCGGCACCGGCCTGGGTCCGGTGCTGCTCAACGTGCCCGACGGCTACCTCTGCTACCTGCTGCCCCTGGAGAACTACTTCGCCTCCGCGCAGGGGCTCAACGTCTGCGTGTCGTCGTGGACGCGGCTGTCGGACAACAGCATCCCGACCCGCACCAAAGCCACCGGCGGCTACCTCAACAGCGCGCTGGCCAAGAGCGAGGCGGTAGCCAACGGCTACGACGAGGCGATCTTCCTCAACGACCGTGGCCAGGTCTGCGAGGGCTCGGCGGAGAACATCTTCATCGTGCGCGATGGCGTGCTCACCACCCCCGACCGCACCGCCGACATCCTCGAAGGCATCACCCGCAAGGCAGTGTTCCAGCTCAGTCGCGACCTCGGCCTGACGGTGTGCGAGCGCGCCATCGGGCGCACCGAGCTCTACGTCGCTGAGGAGATCTTCCTGGTCGGCACCGGCTGCCAGGTCATGCACGTGCGCTCGGTCGACCGCCGGCTGATCGGCGACGGCAACCGCGGCGCGCTCACCGCGCGCGTGCAGCGCGCCTACGAGGACGCGGTCTACGCCCGCAATCCGGCCTACCGCGGCTGGCTGACCCGGGTGTGAGCCGCACTAGCGCAGGTGGTTGAGGTCGCGGTTCATCGTATCGAGCGCGCCGCGCGCCGCCGCCGCCCAGTCGCGCTCGCCGCCCTGCTGCCAGGCGGCGATGATGGCGCGGCTGGAGTTGACCAGCACCCCGTCGCCGTCCACCCGCCGCCCGGCGAGGGCGTCTTCGGCGCTGCCGCCCTGGGCGCCGTAGCCGGGGACCAGGAACAGGGTATCGGGCATCAGCGCGCGCAGGCGGCGCGCCTGCGCGGGGTAGGTCGCGCCGACCACCGCGCCGACATCGCAGAGGCCGCAGGCGCCGCGCCGCTCCTTGCCCCAGCGCTCGACCATGCGCGCCATCGCCGCCATCACGCTGTCCGTTTCCGCCCCTGCCCCTGCCCCTGCTACTGCCCCCGCCCCGCTCGCCCCGGCGAGCGCGAGGTCCTGCAGCTCACCGGAGGAGGGGTTGCTGGTCTTGACCAGCACGAACACCCCGTGCGCGGCGCCAGGGCGGTCGAGGAAGGGCGTCACGCCGTCGCTGCCGAGGTAGCCGTTGATGGTCAGCCAGTCGGCGGCATAGGCGGGTGGCAGCGCGCCGGCGAGGCCGGGCGCGGCACCGAGGTAGGCCTGGCGGTAGTGCTCGGCGGTCGAGCCGATGTCGCCGCGCTTGGCGTCGAGGATGACCGGGATACCGCGCGCGCGCGCATGGGCGACGGTCTCCTGCAGCGCCTGCATACCGTGCCAGCCATAGGCCTCGTAGCAGGCCGCCTGCGGCTTGAGCGCGGCGCAGGCGCCGGCGAGGGCGTCGATCAGCCCGCGGTTGAAGGCGAGGAAGGCCTCGGCCACCGCCGCCGGGCCGTTGCCATGGCGCGACAGCGCGGCCGCGCGCAGGTCCGGCGGCAGCAGCGCCGGGCGCGGATCCAGGCCGACGCAGGCGATCGAGCCGCTGTGGGTGATGGCGGCATGGATGCGGTCAGCAACGTGCTCGGGCATGGCGGGCATGGTGGCGGTCAGGAGCGCGCCGCCAAGGCCTCGGCGCAGGTGCGCTCGACCAGCTCAGGGGGCAGGCGCGAGGCCGCCGGGGCGGCTGACTGCGCCTGCGCGCTGCCGAGCAGGCAGGTGAAGCCGAGGCCGGCAGCGAGCGGGCGCGCCAGCCAGCGACAGCCGCCCGCGCCCTCCTCCACCTGCAGGCGCGCCGCCACCGCCGTGAGGTCGGGCCACGCCCAGGGCGGGTGCACCACCGTGCGCGCCCACGAATGGCGCGGCGCATCGAGGCGGTAGACGGTGCCGCCGCCTTCCGCCATGGCGAGCAGCTGGCCCTCGCCAATTCCGGCGACCGCGTCGATGGCGATCAGCGGCAGGTCCTCGGCCTGGTGCACGGCGCAGAAGGGGTCGCCGGCCTGGCCGGCGCGCTTGCGCCAGCTGATGGTGAGCAGACCGGGCGCGCGCGTCAGGGTGAAGCCGTCCTGCGCCCGCAAGCGCGCGCGCACCGCCTCGACCAGCGTCAGCTGCGCATCGCGCTCGGGGTCGCGCCGGGCGCTCTCACTGATCAGCCCAGGCATGGCCGCGGCGATGCCGGCGTAGATGGCCTGCTCCCAGCCCGCGCCCTGCGCGCGGCAGGCGCGCAGGTGCTGGTGCAGGCGCAGCATCAGGCGGTAGGCGCTCGCGCCCGGGTAGGCGGCGAAGTCGCCAGCCTCGGCGGCGCCGATGAGCAGTTCGCCCGCGCTCGCCAGCTCGGGGCGGCAGGCGAGCGCGACCGCGATCAGGCCATCGGCGTCGACGTGGTCGTTGCACGCCCATTCCAGCCCAGCGAGGGCGCGTCCGCCGTCGGCAGCGGCAGCGAGCAGCATCGCGCTGCTGGTGTCGCCATCGAGATGCGGCGGCGGTGGCGGCGCGCCCCGCCAATGGCTGAGGGTGAACTGAGCACCGGCGATCACGCCATCGACGGCGAGGCAACGCTCTGGCGCGGCTGCGCCCGCTGCCAGGAAGCTACCGCGCAGCGCGCCCGTCGCGCCCATTGCTCTCATCGCGCCTGGGGGCCGAGCTCGCTTACAGCCTGGCCGGCAATGGCATCGTTGCCGCGGGCGAGGAATTCGAGCACCGTGCGCGCCTCGCCGGCATGGCCTTGGGCGCGGTAGGCGTGCGCCATCAGCAGCAGCGCTTCGCGCGCCTCGGCGGCGCGGCTGGCGATGCGGCTGAGGGTGGCGATGGCGAGCTCAGGCCGCCCGACGCTGAGCAGGGCGCGTCCGTGCTCAAGGCGCACGGCGTCAGTGAGCAGCTCGCTCGGCAGGGCTTCGACGACGATCACCAGGTCGCGTGGGCGCTTCTCGCGCGTGAGCAGCTGGAGCTCCTCGGCGGCGGCGGTGCGCGCCTGGGTGCTGGCGAACAGCCGCTCG
>JAYVMM010000801.1:0-2310 GCA_043758975.1 Planctomycetota bacterium
CGCCGCGGCTGCCGCGAATGGCGAAGATCGGGCAGGGCGCAGGCGCAACGGCGGGTGTGGGGTCAGCCTGGACGCGGTCGGCGCTGCCCGGGAGCGTGCCGGCATCATCCGCCGCCGCGGCCTGGACAGTCCCGTCGTCGGCATCGATGAGGATCACCCCGGCAGGATGCAGGCGCGCGCGGTAAGCAGGGACCGCTGCACATCCCGACCCCATCGCCAGCAGAACGACCGGCGGCGTCAGCGCCGGCTGATCGCGGGCGTCGGGGCCGGCGATGGTGGCCGCAAAGCCGGATGCGATGAGCGGGCGCAGCACGTTGCTGCAGACCTCGGGCGCCTGGTCCCGGTGGTCGAGGAGGACCAGCACGGACGCGGTGGGCGACTGCCGGCGCGGTTCACCGCCGGGAAGCAGTACCGACAATCCGGACGCCAGGGTCGCCGAGCGCATGCGCATGACCCGCACCGGCTCCCCGGTCGCCGACCAGCAGGCGAGCAGGAAGGTGGCAGCGGCGATGATGAGGCCCGTGCCCACCGTGATCATCCCCCCCGTCACCAGGACGCGGCGGCGGATGCCTGGCTGCCGACGCAGCTCCAGGACCAGGCAGAGGGCGGTGCCCCCGATCAGCGCCGCCACCGCCAGCAGGAGCACGGGCTGCAGGAGGATGAAGGCGTCGACGAAGCAGGTGAACAGGCTCGCCACCAGGTAGGACGCCAGGCAGGCGGTTGAGACCAGCGCCCACGGTCCGCGACCGCTGCGCGCGAGGCGCCAGCAGCTCCACACCAGGGCGACCAGGAGGCCATAGGCGAACGCCATGCCCAGACCCAGCGTGCACATGTACTGCAGGGGTTCATTGATGACCAGGACAACCGCTTCCTTCTGGGCGGGGTCCTTGAACCACATGGTGAAATAATCGGCGAACCCTCCGTATCCGATGCCGGCCAGGGGGAAGTCGCGGATGAGGACCAGGCTGGCGTGCCAGAGCTTCAGGCGCCCCTGCCAGCTGCCATCGTCACCCGGATGCAGCATGATGCCGGCCCGGTGGAGTGCGCCGCTGCTGCTCAGGATCAGGAGCGCAAGGAGCGCGGCAGCGCCCAGCGACCACCACCATGCGCTCTGCTGCGATCGCTGGATGGCGATGAGGGCGAGCCCTGCACCTGCCGCCACCCAGCAGCCACGCGATTGGCTATAGGTCAGCGCGACGGCGCACCAGATCCCCAGCGCAGCCAGCACCACGGTCAGGAAGCGCCGGGCGCGCGGCGTCAGGTGTCCGGTGGAGGACGGTTCGATGGACGCCGCCGCGGGAGCAGCCAGGCCCGTGACCATGCCGACGGCGGCGACCAGGCCGAGCATCGCCAGGAGGCCGAGATGATTGGCATTGGTCGTCGGCCAGGTCCACCGCGCGCCGCCGGAGAGGTGATCGAGCCAGGTGAAGGGATTCATGGGATGAGGTTCGCTGGGACGGCATTACCTGGGAGGGGCGCCGGCCAACATGCCCAGGCGGGGGATCCACCTCAGCGGCAACGGCGGCTCCGGCAGCGCTCCTGTATCACGGGGTCGCCGCATCCGCTTCGGCAGCGATGGTCATCAGATAGGGCACGCGCAGCACGAGGTGCTCATCATAGTCGATATCGAGATAGCCATTGGCATCCCCCAGCGGCCTGATGGCGGTCGCATGGATGGTCACCGACTCGCCCGCATCGGCCAAGCTGCAACTGACGCGCTCCGGATCCGATGAGCGCACCGCGCGCGCTGTGAGCGCGCTGCCGTCCGGGCGGGAGAGGTGCAGCGCGCGATCGACCTGGGTGCCGAGGCGCAAACCGCCAATCAGCACGCTGGCGGGATGCGCGCAGGCCACGCCAGCGATGGCCAGGCGCACGGCGCGCTCAGGGTGGTAGGGCAGCTCCTCCGCCCCATGGGCGAAGGAGAAGCGCAGCCGACCGGCCAGCACACCGCAGAATTCGGTTGGCTGAGCGGTCACGGTGAGCGTCCAGCTGGTGCCATCGCCAGAGGCGATCGCGGCGCTCAAGGCGTGCCCTGCGCCCACCACGGCGACCGACAGCCGATCCCATGCCTGCGGATGCGATCCCCGACCGATGGCGAAGGTCCAGCGCGCCGGCAGCTCCGCGGCCTTCTTCTCACCGAGATCGAACAGCGGATGGGGCGTCGGCCAGGCGATATAATCGTGCACCATGCCGAAGAATACGCAGGCGATCCGCCAGGCCGCCTCAAAGCTTCACCTCCCGCCCAACTGGCTTCATTCCAATGACATGGAGCAACTGATTTAAGTCGGCTGCCATTGTGCGCCGGACGCG
>JAYVMM010000802.1:0-1624 GCA_043758975.1 Planctomycetota bacterium
CCGAGCGGTCGAGCTCGAAGCGGCAGTGCACCTCCTGGCTCGCGCTCGAGCCCAGCTGGTCGAGGGTGAACTGCCCGATCCGGAGGTTGTGCTCGGGCAGGCTCGACTCGCCCTGGAAGACCTCGATGCGCAGGGACGGCTGGTCGGGATGGATCTTGTAGAACACCTCCGAGGCGCTCGCCGGCAGCGGCGTGTTGCGGCGGATGAGCACCACGGTGCGGTAGTCGTCCTCGCCGGCCAGGGCGCCGACGCCCAGGCTGTGCGGGGTGATGTCGACCATGGCGGGGGCGACCGGCGCCCCGCTCATCGCCGCAGCATCGATGGCGGCGCCCTGCGCCACCACGGTATCGGGATTGATCCATGCCTGCGGTTCGAGCTGCAGCGCGGCGCGCAGCCGCGCCTGGACCAGGGGGGTGCGGGTGACGCCGCCGACCAGCAGCACGCGGGTGATCGCCCCCGCGCTGCAGCCGGCCTGGGCGAGGGCGTTGCGCACCGAGACGAGGGTGCGCTCGATCGCGGGGAGGATCATGCGTTCGTAGTCGGTGCGGCGCAGCTCCCAGTCGAGGTGGAGGTCGATGCCGTCTTTGCTTGCGATATGCTCCTCGCGCAGGCGCGTCACCGCCTCGCTGCTGAGGCGGATCTTGGCCGCCTCGGCAGCGCGCAGCAGGCGCGCCCAGGCGCGCGCATCCTCCTGCAGTTCGATGCCATGGCGGCTGCGGAAGTCAGCCGCCGCCGCGGCGGCGATCTGGCGGTCGAAGTCATGGCCGCCGAGCTGGGTGTCGCCGTGCGAAGCGCGCACCTCCATGACCGCATCGCCGCAGGCGACGATCGAGACGTCGAAGGTGCCGCCGCCGAGGTCGTAGACCAGCCACAGCTCATCGCGGCGGTTGCCGCGCGCGTAGGCCGCCGCCGCCGCGGTCGGTTCGTTGACCAGGCGCAGCACCTCGAGCCCGGCCAGGCGCGCCGCCTCGCGGGTGTCATCGCGCGCGCGTTCGCTGAAGAAGGCCGGCACCGTGACCACCGCGCGGGTGACCGCCTGCCCGAGGTGGGCCTCGGCGGCTTCCTTGAGGTGCTTGAGGATGAGGCTGCTGATCATCGCCGGGGTCCAATCCCGCCCGGCGAAGCGCACGGTATAGTCGGTGCCCATGCGCCGCTTGATCCAGCGCACGGTATCCAGAGGGGCGACCAGCTCATTGTTGAGCGCCGCGGCGCCGACCAGGATGCGCCCGTCGCCAGAGAGCGATACCGCCGAGGGCACCAGGGCGGAGCCGCCGATGGCGAGCACCTGGGGTTCGCCGGAGGCGATCCAGGCGATCTCCGAATTGGTGGTGCCGAGATCGATGCCGATGCAGACGTCCGTGCTCATGGATTCTCCGTGCCGATGATGACCTCGGCGGGCCGTAATTGGTGGGTACCCTGCATCCAGCCGGCGCGCTCCAGGCGCAGGATGCGTCCCGGGCTGCCGGGGGCGGTGCCGACACAGCGCTGGCTCTCGGGGTCGAAGGCCTCGCCGGGGGCGGGCGCCACCCGTACCAGGCCGGCGGCATGGAGCGCATCCAGGGCCTTGGCGGCGACCACCCGGGCACCCTCGGCCTGGGCGGCCAGCAGGGCGCGGGTGGCGTCG
>JAYVMM010000803.1:0-1732 GCA_043758975.1 Planctomycetota bacterium
CCACGCCGGTTCCTTCGGCCACACCCTGCTGCTCATCGGGGTGGTGCTGTTCGGCGCCGCCACCGCCTTCACCCTGGTCACCGTGCCGGTCGAATTCAACGCCTCCGCCCGCGCCAAGGAGCGCCTGGTCGCCCTCGGCATCACCCAGCCCGGGCCGGAAGACAATGCCGTGCGTGGCGTGCTCACCGCCGCCGGACTGACCTACGTGGCGGCGGCGGTGTCCTCGGTGCTCTACCTGCTCTACTACCTCCAACAGGCCGGACTGTTCGGCGGCGACCGCCGCGACGACTGATCGCCGGCGCGTGCGCGGCGCGCGCGCAGCGCCGCCGGGGCGCACTGCCGCCGCTGTAGCGACCCGTGCTCCACCTGCTTTACGCGCCGCCTCTGCCCCCTAGCATCCCCGCCATGCCCACCAACGACGACGACGACGAGCAGACCTCACACAGCCAGGCGCCGCGGGTGCTGGTCGCCCGGGGCAAGGACAGCCGCCAGGTCGACCTGCCGACGCGCCTGTTCATCGATCGCATCGTCTACCTCGGCAGCGCGATCGACAACACGGTGGCCAACTCGGTGGTCCAGCAGCTGCTCGCGCTCCAGCTCGAAGAGAGCAAGAAGCCGATCACGCTCTACATCAACAGCCCCGGCGGCTCGATCGTCGACGGCATGGCGATCTACGACTGCATCCGCCGCAGTACCGCGCCGGTGCATGCGGTGGTCGCCGGCATGGCCGCGAGCATGGGCGCCGTGATCCTCTCCGGCTGCGCCAAGGGCGAGCGCGCCATCCTGGCGCACGGCGAGGTGCTCCTGCACCAGCCGTTGGGCGGCGCCCGCGGCCAGGCCACCGACATCGAGATCAGTGCCAAGCGCATCCTCAAGATGAAGGAGATGCTGTTGCGCGTGCTCTCTGCGAACACCGGCCAGCCCTATGCCAAGGTGGTCGAGGACTGCGACCGCGACTATTGGCTCGACGCCGAGGAGGCCAAGGCCTACGGCATCATCGACAAGATCCTCTAGCACCGCTGCGGACGCGGACGCGCGCGCGGTGAGCCGGACCTCCCATTTCCTCGCGGCGCTCGCCGCGCTTGCCGCGCTTGCCGCGCTTGCCGCGATGGTGCTGGTGGTCCCGCTGCGTGCCGCCGACGCGCCCGCCCCGCCGCGTGACTCTGTCGCGATCGGTGAGCGGATGCTGATCTTCGGCGCCGATATGAGCGATAGCCGCCCGGCGGCGGCGCGCGCGCTGTTCTACGAGGCCGGACTCGATTGCATCCGCCTGACCGGTGGTGGCTTTGGTTGGGCCGCGGCCGGGCACAGCGCCTACGCCCAGGAGCTGGCCAAGCACGGCGTGCGGGTCTATCTCCAGCTCGGCAGCCACTACCCATCGGCTGATTACTTCGCCTTCAAGGATGCCTGGCTGGTCGACCAGCTGGGCAAGACCGGGGTCGAGGACCGCCAGGCCTGGGCCATCCGCTACGATGGCTCGTGCTGGCCGCAATACAGCTATGCCCATCCCGGCATCCGCGAGAAGTTCGCCAAGGACTTCACCGACTACCTCGGCCATTTCCCCGCCGCGCCCACCATCAGTGGGGTGATCCTGCACAATGAGCCGGGCATGCACTGGCTGAAGGACCGCGTCTTCGACTACAGCGCGGTCAGCATTGCGCACTTCCGCAGCTGGCTGCCGACTCAGCACGCCTCCATCGCCGAGCTCAACCAGCGCTGGAGGACCGCCTAT
>JAYVMM010000804.1:0-4005 GCA_043758975.1 Planctomycetota bacterium
ACAATCCCTGGTGGACTGGTGGAACGGTCGGTGTCACGGGGACGTTCTCTCAGGCCACCTGGGCCCTTCCATTGACCTGAGCGACCAGAACGTGCGATAGATGGTCGCAAGCCGGAACTAGTGGATTAACACCGTCTGCGGACATCTCTGGCACGATGTACAGCCCGACAATCTGTGCCGGCTTGTGGACGAGGGCAAGAAATTACCATTGTTGTGGTAATTTCCTTATATATGGTAAATTGCCATGGGCCCGGTCCACTTCGCAGCCGAACACGCCCAACGCGCGACACGGCGCATTATCGAGGCGCTCGCTGCTGGCGAGAACGGTGGAAAGATCAGGAAGTTCCATGTCCAACAGGCCGACGCCAGCACTGACCTGTTGGCTGAAGCCCACGGGAAGAACGGGCGAGCCATCCCCTTGGTCTTCCATATCCATCGCGTGTCCCCGGCAGCAGCCTTCACCTTGGAAGCCTACCTGCTGCGAGGCGATCTCGTGCGGCAGGAGATGAAGTTGCGGAAGGTCGAGCCAGTGCTCGTCCTCTTCATCCAGAATCTCACGGAGAAGACGGCGGAGAGGGTGTATGGGTTTATCGCACGGCGATGCCCGCGCCTGCACATCATGGTTATCTCCGACCGCGGCGGCCAAATCATGTGGCTGCCGTCTCTCGACGTAGACTTCACAGGTGCCGATGTTGCCCGGATTCGGAGTGCCGGTGACCTCAAGGCCTCGACCTCGAAGGGGGGCACCGTCCTGTCGGACAAGGACCAATGGCTGCTGAAGCACCTGATCTACGCCAAGGCTCCGGATCGCACCTGGTGGGGACAGATACCGCGCTCGATCGCAACCACAGCGGAATGGATCGAGGGCGGCAGGACAGGATCTACAACCGTGTACCGGTTGCGGGATAGGCTCATTGACAGGGGAGTGCTCGACGGGTCCAGGCACGGCCAGATCCACCTCGTTGCGCCCGGGAGACTCCTGGAAGACTGGCTCGCGCAGGCACGTCTCGATTTCCCCGACACGGTGGCAGTCATGCCGTTGTTCGGCGCGGTGAAGGAGAAGCCGGCGTTTGATCACCGCTGGGCATGGCTGCGCAAGAATATAGGGAAGCGTTCTCGCGAAGAGTATGCGATTTCGGGCTGGTTCGCCGCTAACCGTCACGACATGTCGCATGTCATCATGGCCGAAGAGCGGTCTATCGAGATCACCGTCCGAGACGACATGGCCTCCATTTGCAACGACTGGAAGCTGTCGCCGTGCCACCCGAAGGATGCGTGGTTCGTGCTCTCGTCGACGCGCGCGCCGACGAGCGTGTTCTCGAGCAGTTTGAACCTCGTGGACCTATGGGTGGTCGACCTCTGGCAGTCCGCCTTGGATACCGCCCACGATCCGGCGCGGGGGATGGAGCAGGCTGAATTCATCATGAGCGTCATCGCCGAGACCCTGCAATGACGGGGTTGTCAGGCGATGATGCGCAGCTCGTTCGGGACCTCATCGCCCGGGCACGGCGAGCAATGGAGTCCTACGACGGCGAATGGATCCTGATCGGGGGTCTCGCTCCGATTTTCTACCCCCACCATCCGGAGTTCCGGCGTCCGCCTTTCGACCCCTTGCCGACCAAAGATGTCGATATCGCCCTTCCCCGGCGTCTTCCGGTAAAGGGAGGAAAAACAGTCCGGGCCAGCCTAGCCGAGGTTGGCGTGGTCGCGGTCGAAACCATGGCCCTCGAACCCCGAGGAGAGATCGGAGCACAGCGATACCAGGATCAAGTCTATGGTGAGAGGCGCGGCCCAGCATGGATCGACTTCCTCACTCCGCTTTTTGGCGACGAGCACTATATCGTCAGACCGCAACCCGATTTGGTCGCGCAGGCGGTGAAGTACTTGGATCTTCTCATGTACCAGCCGGTCGCGGTCGAGGTTCCCGAGTTCGGACGATTGTGGCTTCCTCACCCGTTCGCGTTCATATGCCAGAAGCAGAGCATCCGCACGGCGCGACCGAACGACGCGAAGCGCCGAAAGGACCAAGCCGACCTCATTTCGGTGGCATGGAGTTTTGAGCCGTGGTGGGACGAACTCGCTGCGCGCGCAGTCATCCTGCGCGACACTCCGAAGAAGCCGTGGAAGGCCTGGGTCAACCGCGCGCTCAAGGAGTTGCGCCAGCTGTATGCGTCCCCCGCAAGCTTAGGTCCGATCGAAGCAGCTGCTGCGGCAGGAGCCGGCGGGGTGGTGACCCCGATGACGGTCCATCGGGTGATGCAAGCGTTCTTGGCGAAGATGCCCGTCTCACCGTAGGTCGGGCTGTACATTCACGCTGGCCGAAGTGATGCCCTCGGCCTGCACGGCGAATGCCTGGCCGGCGAGGTTGCCGGTGATGGAGAACTGCGGATCCAGACCCTCAACTGCTTTGGGTGCGAAGTCGGCACCAGCAGCAGCAGCGCACTTGTGGGCCGGCGGTCACCGGAAGGCCTCACGGCGCAGTGCAGGGCTGCGTTGCAACCGACCGAATACCGAGATATACACTCAAGATTAGTTACGGCAATGGCATGCGTTGATTTTTTGGCTATTTCGCTGCCTCGCCGCTACCCGCTAACGTCACACACCACCGTGGCGCCTGCTTTCAGTAGGCAACATGTTTGGCTATGCATAGGTATTCATAACGGATGGATCACATCTCTTCCCTTTCCGGGCGCCGTACGCCGGCGCGACCGCTGATGCATGTGGGCCTGGGCCTGCTGCTGATGGCTGAGCTCGCCTGCCCGCTCGCCGGCCAGGAGCCGGCCCCCACCGGTATCCAGGCTAGCCAGGAGTCCGCCGCCACCGCCCTCGAGCAGCTGCGCAAGGGCAGCGCGCGTGCCTACGAGCAGCAGGTGGCGCCGCTCCTGTCCACCTACTGCGTCAGCTGCCACGGACCGGAGAAGCATAAGGGCGACATCAATTTCGCCGCCATCGCCACCGGAGCGGCGGCGCTCACGGAGCAGGCGACCATGAAGAACTGCGCGACCAAGCTGCTCGCGCGCGAGATGCCGCCCGAGAAGGAGCACAAGCAGCCGAGCGACGCCGAGCGCGAGACGATCATGGCTTGGGTCGCCGGCCTCAGGCGCTTGGCGCCGCGCGATCCCGGCCCCGGCATCATCCGCCGGCTGTCGCGGGTGGAGTACGCCAACACCCTGCACGACCTCCTGGGCGTCGACCCCAAGGTCGCCGCCGACCTGCCCAACGACAGCGTCGGCGAGGGCTACAACAGCACCATCTCGCCGCTGCTGATGGAGAAGTACCTGCTGGTCGCCGACGAGGTACTCGATCAGCTGATCAAGCCCGACCACATGAGCCTGAGCTGGAAGGCGGGCCAGCTCGATGCCATCATCGAACGCAAGGCCCAGGAGGGCAAGCCTGACGGCGCCGAGCGCCGGCTGAGCGGACCGTGCGAGGTCACCGCCGTCATCCCCGCCCCGGTCGACGGCACCTACACCATCACCCTGCGCGCCGCGGCGGAGAAGAGCTCGAGCCGGGAGCCAGCGCGCCTGGCGGTGCGCGTCGACGGCCAGGTCGTCGGCGAGGTTAAGATCACCGCCACCCCGAAGTACCCGGCCAACTATTCAGTGACCTTCAAGCTGAGCACGGGCAAGGCCCACCTCTCGCTGCTGATGGCCAATCCCTTCGTCGAGGACGCTGCCGCGCCGACGGCGGCCAAGTCGGGCGCATTGAGCGCGCCGGCGCCCTCGCCCAAGCCCGCCGCCGACAAGTCGGCGGTCAAGCCTGCCGCCCCGCCCACCGGCGGTCCGGAGATGCGCACGGTAGTGCTCGAGTCCGTCGAGGTGGCTGGGCCGCCCGCCAGCCTGCCCTCGGAGGCGCAGCGCCGGCTGTTCGTCGCCTTGCCGGGCAAGGATCTCGGCAAGCGCGAGGCGGCGCGGAAAATCGCCGAGTCCTTCGCCCGGCGCGCCTACCGCCGTCCGCCGGCGATGGAGGAGACCGAGCTGCTGCTGAAGGTATTCGACCTCGCCG
>JAYVMM010000805.1:0-3657 GCA_043758975.1 Planctomycetota bacterium
GACCGGGGCGGATAGGGCGGGCGGAGCGTGCGGAGCCGGCGGTGCCTGTACGAGCTGGGGGGTGGACGCGGGCAGCGGCGCCGGCGCGGTCGAATGCGCGCCGAGCCAGGCCGCGCCCGCCGCCACCGCCACCAGCACGGCGGCGGCGGCCAGCGCGACGCGCGCCAGCAGCCGTAGGGGGCGGTGGGTGGCGCGGTGCGGGCGCAGCGCGCGCGCGGAGTCGAGCAGGCGGCTGGTACGCATGGGATCAAAGGAGGCGGCGATCAGCCCGGCGCGACGCAGCACCCGCGCCGCGGCATCCTGCTTGAGCAGGGTGGACAAGCCGTGGTGCAGGCGCACCTGGGCGACGAAGTCGTCGGCGCGCCCGGGTTCGGCCCGCACCCAGTCCGCCAGGCGGCGGCGCTCGTCTGGGCCGAGCGCGCCCTCGGCATAGAGCGAGATCCACTCCTCGACCGGCGCCTCCTCGCTCACGCGACCCCGCGCTGGCGCAGGCAGGTGAGCAGGGTCTTGCGGATGCGGAACAGCGTCACCGCCACCCAGCTCTGCGAGCGGGCGAGCGCCCCGGCGATCTCGCTCAGCGGGCGGTCCTCGTAGTAGCGGCTGCGGATCAGACGGCTGGCCTCGGGCGAGAGCCCCTGCAGGCACTCCTGCAGCGAGCGCAGGCGCGCCTCGGCCTGCTCATCGCCGTGGTCGGCCTCGAGCTGGCGCTGCCCGCTCGCCGCCAGCAACTCCTCGAGCAGGCCGCCGTCGAGCGCATGCATGCGCGCACGCGCCGCCAGCTCACGGTGGAGCAGGTTGCGCGCGATGCCCTTGAGCCAGGCGCGCAGGGTACCGCGCGGCTGGTAGCGCTGGATGCTCTCGAAGGTGGTGACGTAGGTCGCCTGGAGCACTTCGTCGACCATCGCCAGGTCGCTGGCATAGAGGGTGATGAAGATGCGCAGCTCGCGCTCGCTCGCCTCGACCAGTTCGAGGAAGGCCTGGTGCTCGCCGCCCTGGATGCGCAGCGCGAGGCCGTCGTCGTGGGCGGCGGACGCCGCCGCCGGCTGGAAATCGCCCGGATCTGCCACCACCATCACCTCCGCCGCTCGCCATGCGGCTGCGGTATTCCGCCGGCAGCGTGATGCATTACCGCAATTCTGCCGGTGGTGCGAGCGCACCTTGGCCAATGCGTCATTTCTGCGCGCTTCCGCGCACTATTGACCACCGCGGCAGTCCAGGCTCAACGCTCCTCAAATTTCCGAAACGTTTCAGTGCACCACGTTGATGGTATTGGCGAGCATGAGATCGGCCGGCCCACCATCGGCGGTGCGGAAGCGGGCCTTGATCTCCATTTGCATCACCGGCGCCAGTCCGGGGATGTCGATGCTCACCGTACAACCGTCCGCGCTCAGGCGCACGGCGGCGATGGCGACCGTGTCGCGCCCGACCTTCTTCGGGTTCGAGGCGAGGTAGTCGGCGGAGCCGTAGGCCCCGGTCCAGTGATAGCAGTACTGCTGGATGCTCACGCTATCGGCGGTTACCGAGGCGCGTTCAAGCGCGCTGCTGAAGCCGATGGTGAGGGTGCCGGCGGTGACCGCCAGGGAGGTCGCCAGGCAGCTCGGACGGGCGGTCGCGCGCACCCGCTCGAGGCAGCCGGCGGCGCCGGCGTTGGTCTGCCAGCCCTTCAGGCCGCAGACATAGAGCTGGCCGTCCACCGGATTGAAGCGCCCGCGCATGATGCCGGAGGAGAAGTGCAGCGGCAGCGTCACCACCCCGCCCTGGGCCACTCCCCCGACTACTTCGTAGAGCACCGCCAAGAGCGCACTCATGCCGTAGCTGGTGTGCAGCATGTGCCCGCCCAGCGGGCCCCAGCCAGGCGGCGCCCACACCTCGCCGCCGCTCGAGTTGTCGAGCGCCATCGGTATCCAGCACAGCGGCGGATCCCGCACCGCCGGGATGGGCGGCTCGGCCTTGCCGTAGAAGGCGGGATTGCCCACAAAGCCGTACCAGCCGCCCGGGCGCACCAGGTTGATGCGGCTGGATGGCACCCAATTGCCCTGGTTGTCGCTGATGCTCAGCTCGTCGTTGGGGCCCATGCCCATCCCATTGGGGGCACGCAGCCCCTGGGCGTAGACCTCGCTGTGGCGTCCGTCGGGCGAGACCTTGACCACGCAGGCGTGCAGCGGGGTGCCCACCGGGCAGCCGTGGCCGCCGCGCGCATAGTAGAAGTTTCCGGCGCGGTCGGCCTGCAGGTCGAAGGCGAAGTCGTTGTACTTGGGGTAGACCGTGAGGTCGTTGTTGAAGCTGAGGTAGGCGTCCGCTTCGCCGTCGCCGTCGAGATCCTCGAGGCGCACGATCTGGTCGCGGCAGAGCACATAGATGCGGTCCTCCAGCACCTTCAGCCCCATCGGCTCGAACAGCCCGCAGGCGAAGCGCTTCCAGGTCACCGCGCCGAGCTGCTGGTCGACCCCGCGGGCGATCCACACATCGCCAGCGAGGGTGCAGATCACCACCCGCCCGTCGCTCAGGAAGTCGACACCGGTGGGACGGATCCATGATTTCCAGGGATTCTCGCTCGGCAGCGGGATGGTGTCGACGGCGTAGGCCCAGTGGTCGGGGCTGCGCGCTCCGGCAACGGTGAGCGCCGGCCAGCGCGCGCCGCCACCGCCGTGGCACAGCGGCTCGAGCTCGGTGGCGGGGACGGAATGATCGAGCGCGCCGGCGAGCCCGGCCAGCTCGCCGGCGCGCGGCGAAGCGAGCGCGACCACGCAACGTTGCCGCACGCTGCGCGCCGGCAGCTCGAGTACGATGCGACCCGCCGCCACCGCCAGCATGGTGCCTGCGGGCGCGGCGCTCAGCGCGGCGACGGTCAGGCGGGCGTCCCCGGCGACGCTGCCCTGCAGCACCGCCCACCCCCCCTCCGCCGGCGCCCGCGCCGCCTCCGGCATCGCCGCAGTGCGCGCACCGACCCCGCCGGTAGCGCCCTCGACCTCGGCCAGCAGCACGCGGGCAGCGGGGCCGGGGTCGAGCTCGAGGGTGCGGGTGATGACGCTGAGCTCACCGGCGCGCCAGCTGCCGGGCAGCTCGCGCACCGCGCTCTCGCCCACGCTGTAGCTGAGCACGCAGGTCTCGCGGTGGCGGTAGAGCCCGCGGTAGTGCACCCACGCATCGGGCAGTTTGCCGAAGCCCTGCGCGCGCGGATCGGCGAAGCCGCCCGCGGCGTCGGCCCAGCCCGGCCCCGGGCGGGTGGCGACCACCAGCGCGCCGGTGAGCGGGGCCGCGCCCACCCCCTGCACATAGCGCACCACGTTGGTGGTGCCCAGGTCGAGGAAGCCGCCGCTGCTGGCCGCGGCCAAGCGCATGGTCTCCATGTCATAGACGACCGCAGCGCTGCCCACCCGCACCGCGATGGCCTTGGCCACCACCTGCTTGCTCGGCGCCGGGATGCTGACGAAATAGTGCATCAACCCGCCGAAGTCCATGCCGGCGCCTGGTGCCTCGACCGGCTTGGCCTCGCCGGCGGGAGTAAGCGTCAGGCCGACGAACGCCAGCAGCAGGGCACGGTTCAGGGACATGGCGGACCTCCGGGCGGGTGAACAGGGCGGCGTACCGCCTCTCTAGCCTTTGTGCGCGTCAGCGTGAAGTCGAGCGGCGTCTGCCCGGCGGGCGGATCGGCGG
>JAYVMM010000806.1:0-7339 GCA_043758975.1 Planctomycetota bacterium
TTTACGGTGGGAGAAAACGGTCAAATCGAGTTGTCGCGCGCGGTGGACATTCGGCGATACGGTCGGGGCGATAGCTTACCGAAATCTCAACCGTCCTCATCTCTCATTCATTTCCAAGCTGCCCTGCTGTGTCCCGTTATTATGGGACAATTCGAACTCGGTCAATTTGAAAATTCACTATTGCAAAATTATTCCGCGCTCCGAATCGGATAGCATCCGATCCCAATTAGCATCACATCCGTTATTTTATGGGAAATGTGATCAGACGATTTGCAATTATGTCAAATCTGGCCACCTGATGCCATACGCTTACGCATGGTGCGCGGTGAGCAGCCAAGGTGCTTGCTGAAGAGCTTGGAGAAGTGGTGGATGTCGTCGTAGCCGACCTGGCGCGCGATGTCCCCGATACGGTGATTGCGGTCGCGCAGCAGCATGGTCGCGCGGCGCAGGCGCAGGCGGATGACGAATTCGATCGCCGAGGTGGCGAAGTGGCGCTTGAACTCGCTGCAGAAGTGCGGCACCGAGCACTGCACGCGCTGGGCCAACTCCTCGAGCGTGATGCGCTCGGCGAAGTGCGCCTCGAGCCAGCGCCGCAGCTCGAGATAGGCACCCGGGACGGTGCCCGGACCGCCCTGCGCCTGCACCGCACGCGCCACCTGGCGCAGGGCGTTGTGCAGCAGGTTGGCGATGATGACCTCGTCCGGACGGGCGTTGCCGGTGATCTCGCGGTGGATGGCCTCGATGGCGGCCTCGAGCATCGCCGGGTCGATGCCCGGCAGCGGGGTGTTGCACGGCAGCGCGCTGGCGCCGATCAGGCCAGCCACGGTGGGACCCGCGCAGTGGATCCACGAATGCCACCACGCCTGCGTGCGGTTGCCGTAGTAGTGGCCGCTCGCGGGATCCCAGATCATCATGGTGCGTGCCGGCAGCAGCGCCGGCTGGCCATGCTGCCAGAGTTCGACCTCGCTGTGGAAGCACATCATCAGGTAGTCGCCGGTGCCGGCGGGGCGGTTGACGATGCACGAGCGCATGCGCTCGCGCGTCCCCAAGGCGTGCACCTCCAGCCCGCAGGCGGCGCTGAGCGGGGGATCGGCGTAGAACACCCGGATCGGCGGCAGGCCGCCTGGCGGAAACGCGCCGGCAGGGTCCTGGTGATCGCGGGCGGGGTCGCTCATGGCGGTGATGATCGCGCCTGGCGGGGGCGCGGGCAAGGCGCGCCCGGGGGTGCCCCAGCGACCCAGGCGCTCAGGCCCTCAGGCCCTCAGGCCCTCAGGCGCCGGCGCCGAATTGGCGCAGGCTGCGCAGGTCGGCGCCGTTGAACACCCGGATGTCGCTGATGCCGTGGCGGATCATCGCCAGGCGCTCGAGCCCGAGGCCGAAGGCGAAGCCCTGCCAGCGCGCCGGATCGATGCCACCCTGCTCGAGCACGCGTGGGTGGATCATGCCGCAGCCGAGCAGCTCGACCCAGCGCGCGAAGCGGCTGCCGGGCTCGGCGCTCGCCTGGCGCACGTCGACCTCGAAGCCGGGCTCGACGAAGGGGAAGAAGCTCGGGCGCAGGCGCACTTCGATGTCGTCGCGCTTGAGGACCGCGCCGAGCAGGGTGCGGATGGTGCCGACGAGATGGGCGACGGTGATGTGGCTGTCGACCACGAAGCCCTCGACCTGGGTGAAGGTGTTGTCGTGGGTGGCGTCGACCGCCTCGTAGCGGAAGACCTTGCCCACCACCACGCGGCGGAAGGGTGGGGTCAGGCCGCCGGCGCCGACTAAGCGGTAGGTACGGCTCTGCACCGCCGAGGTGTGGGTGCGCAGCAGGCGCTCGCCCTCGCGCCAGCCCTCGGCGCTCAGCCAGAAGGTGTCCTGGGCGTCGCGCGCGGGATGGTCGGCGGGGATATTGAGGCGGCCGAAGTTGAACTCGTCCTCCTCGATGTGCGGGCCGTCGACCACCACATAGCCCATGCTGGTGAAGACCTCCTCGACCTCGCGCGCGACCTGGCTGAGCGGGTGCACGCTGCCGACCCGGCGCGCGGTGCCGGGCAGGGTGAGGTCGATGGGCTCCTCGGCAGCACCGGCGCTGAGTCCGGCCTGGGCGACGGTATGCGCCTGCTTGACCGCTTCCAGGCAGTCATTGAAGCGCGGCCCGAGCGCACGCTTGTCCTCCGGGCTGGCGGCGCCGAACGCCTTCTGCAGCTCCTTGACGCGTCCGCTGCGCCCGAGGAAGGCGATGCGCACCGCCTCCACCGCCTCCAGGCTGCGCGCGGCAGCGAACTGCGCGAGCGCATCGCCCTTCAGACCATCGAGATCGTCGGCCAAGCTCATCGGCGCGCAGGGTAGGTGCGCAAGCGCGCGGCGCAACCTGCCACGGCCCGCTTCCACCCCGGGTTGCGCGTCTGCCGCTCTGCCCTACGGTGTCCGTTCGCGCCCATGCTCGAACTCCCCGCCCCGCTCATCCGCCAGATCCAGGACCAGGCCTTCGCCCAGTACCCAGGCGAATGCTGCGGACTGCTGATGGGGCCCGCCGACGGGCGTGGCATCAGCCGCTGCCTGCCGCTGGAGAACATCGCCGACCGCCTGCACGCCCTCGACCCCGCGGCCTACCCGCGCACCAGCCGCGACGCCTTCATGGTCAACGAGGCCAAGCTCCAGCGCCTGGTGCGCGAGGCCGAGGCCGTCGGCGAGCGCTGGCAGGCCTTCTACCACAGCCACATCGACTGCGGCGCCTATTTCAGCGCCGAGGACAAGCGCTTCGCCGCGCCCGACGGCGCGGCGGTGTTCCCCGAGGTCATCCAGCTGGTGGTCGCCTGCACCGCCCAGGCCATCACCGAAGCCAAGGCCTTCCGGTGGGACGGTCGCGATTTCGCCCTGCTCCAGGATCTCCCCGCCTTCGTCCGGAGCCGCGCATGACCCTCGCTCCGCCGCCTGGCGCGCACACACGCGGCGCCTCCCCCCTCTAGCGAGCACCCATGGCCCGATCGATCGACTCGATGTGCGTCCACGCCGGCGAGCCGCGCGACAAGGCCCACGACTCGCTGGTCACCCCGCTCATCCTCTCCACCGCCTACCCCTTCGCCAACACCGACGAACTGCATCGCTACTTCCGCGGCGAGCACCAGCGCGGCGAGGAGTACGGGCGCTACGGCAACCCCACCCAGGAGGTGGCCGAAGCCAAGCTCGCCGCGCTCGACGGTGGCGGCGCCGCGCTGCTCACCTCGACCGGGATGTCGGCGCTGGTGACCACCCTGCTGGCGATGGTGCGCCCGGGCATGCATCTCGTGATCACCGCCGACAGCTACCGCAAGACCAGGGTCTTCGTGCGCGAGTTCCTCGCCAAGTTCGGCATCGAGCACACCAGCTGCGAGCCGTCGGTCGAGGGCATCGCTTCCGCGCTGCGCCCGACCACTCGCCTGATCATCACCGAGAGCCCGACCAACCCCTACCTCAACTGCATCGACCTCGAGGCGCTCAGTGCGCTCGCGCGCGACAAGCGGGTCAAGACCCTGATCGACGCCACCCTCGCCACCCCCTACAACCTCCAGCCGCTGTCCTTCGGCATCGATCTGGTGGTGCACAGCGCGACCAAGTACCTGGGCGGGCACAACGACCTCATGGCCGGGGTGGTGGTGGGCAAGCCCGACACCATCCAGGCCATCCGCGAGCATCAAGGCATGTTCGGCGCCCTCGCCTCGCCGTTTACCGCCTACATGCTGATCCGCGGGCTGAAGACCTTCGCCGTGCGCATGCGCCACCAGAACGCCAGCGGCCAGTCCATCGCCGAGTACCTCGAGGCCCACCCCAAGGTCGAGCGCGTGTGGTACCCCGGCCTGGCCAGCCACCCCGCGCACGCGATCGCGCGCCGGCAAATGCGCGGCTTCGGCAGCCTGATCAGCTTCACCATCAAGGGCGGCCTCGCCGACGCCAGCCGGGTGGTCGATGCCTGCGAGATACCCTATCTCGCGCCCAGCCTGGGCGGCCCGGAGTCGCTGATCGAGCAGCCGGCGCTGATGAGCTATTACGACAAGTCGCCGGAGGAGCGCGGCGCCCTCGGCATCCGCGAGAACCTGGTGCGCATCAGCGTCGGGCTGGAGAGCGCCGAGGACCTCATCGCCGACCTCGACCAGGCGCTGGCCAAGCTCTGACCCCCCCGCCTGAGGCGGGCGGCGGGCGGCGCGCGTCAGCCCTCGCCAATGGCAATGAGGTCGCTGAACAGCCGCGCGGTGAGCGCGTCGACCGCCGCGAGCTGGGCCTTGGTGGCGGGCATGCCGAGGCGCCCCAGGTAGGCGCCCTGGGCAGCGTTGCGCGCGCCGACGATGCAGGCGGTCATGCCGGGATGGCACATCAGGCAGGCGATCGCCAGCTCGGCGCAGTCGAGGTCGTCGCCCGCGGCGATGGCCTGGAGCTCCGCCACTGCAGCGAGGTAGCGCACCAGGCGCGCGCCGCGGAAGTCGGCGCGCTCGCCACGGTGGTCACCGGCGGGGAAGGTCTTGCCGGCGTCCCAGCTGCCGAAGAGCAGGCCGCGCTGCAGCGGCGAATAGGCGAGGAAGCCGACGCCATGCTCGGCGCACCATGGCAGCACCTCGCGCTCGGCCTCGGGCTTGACGATGCTGTAGGCATTCTGCACCGCCTGCAGCGGGACACCGCTCGCGCGCCACTGCGCCAGTTCAGCCGGGGTGGCATTGCACACCCCCACGGCGCGGATCTTGCCCGCGGCCATCAGCTCGGCGCAGGCGGCGGCGGTCTCCGCCACCGGGGTGGGGGTCGGCCAATGGAGCTGGAAGAGGTCGATGCGCTCGACTGCGAAGGTGCGCAGGGCGTACTCGCAATCGCGCACCACGGTGGCGCGGTCGGCGAGGCTGACGCGCTTGCCGTTGACGAGATGGTGGCCGAATTTGGTGAAGATCAGCGGGCGCGCCGTCTCCGGCAGCGCGCGCACCACCTCCGCCACCACGCGGTCGGCGCGCCCGGAGCCGTAGATCGGCGCGCTGTCGATCCAGTTCACCCCGGCCTCGAGGGCGGCGCGCAGGGCGGCGGTTGAGTCGGCGTCGTCCTGCTCGCCCCACATCCAGCCGCCGATGCCGAAGGCGCCGATCCCCACTGCGCTGATGGCCATGTCCGTGGCTCCGAGCCGGCGTCTGATCATGGCGCGCATGATGGTGCGCGGCAGGCGCCGGGCAATGCGCGCGCGCGCCCCCCGCCGGCCCTCCGGCCCGCATGCCGAGCCGCCTAGTCCTGGCGCGAGAGCTTGGCGGCGGCGAAGGACATGTGCAGCTCCTTGGGGCCGTGATCGGCGAACTCGATGAGGATGGTGCGCCCCTCGCGCGGGCCGCGCATCGCCAGCACCGCGCCAGCGCCGAGCACGCTGTGCACCACATGGTCGCCAGGGCGGTAGGGGTCGTCGTCGAGCACCTGCGGCGCGTCGTAGTAGGCCTTCCGCTCGCGCCTGGAGGCGGCCTTGAGGTCGGCCCCGGTGGTGATGCCCATCGCCATCGCGGCGTCGAGCGCGGCCTTGCCGGCGAGCCCGGCGACGGCGTTGGCGGTCTCGCGCGCGCGCATGGTGCTGCCGCGCACGTGCTCGCCCTCAGGCAGCGGGCGCCGCCCGCTGGCGTCGCGCGACTCGAAGCAGTCGCTGGGGATCTCGCCGAGGAAGATGCTGGGCTCGTTGCGGAAGGTCTGCCCGTATTGCATGCGGCAGCGCGCACGGCTGAGGTAGAGTTCCTCCTTGGCGCGGGTGATACCGACGTACATCAACCGGCGCTCCTCCTCGAGGTCGGCGATCACGCCCTTGCGCTCGAGCGGCAGCACACCCTGCTCGCAGCCGGTGACGAAGACCACCGCGAACTCCAGGCCCTTGGCCGCGTGCAGGGTCATCAGCGTGAGCTGGTCAGCATCGCCGCGCTCGCGCTCGGCAAGGTCGGCGTCAGTGACCAGCGCCACCAGCTCGAGGAAGCCGGGCAGGCCGCCTTCGGGGTGGCCCTCATGGTACTGCTCGGCGGCGGTGATCACCTCGCGCACGTTGGCCACCCGCTCCTGGCCCTCGCCGGGCTCCTCGCCGGCGAGGTAGTGGCTCTCGATGCCGCTCATCTCGATCACCCCGCGCACGCACGCCGCCGGGCTGCCGAGCGGCAGCTTGCGCAGCATGCGCCAGCAGCGCGCGAGCTCGCGCAGCGGCTTGGCCGCGCGCCCCACCGCGACGCGCTCGAGCAGCTCATCGCGCTCGAGCATCTCGTACCCCGCCAGGGTCTCCTCCTCGGCGATGGCGAAGAGCTGGGCCAGGGTGCTGTCGCCGATGCCGCGCTTGGGGATGTTGGCGATGCGCTCGAGGCTGATGCGGTCGCGCGGGTTGACCAGCAGCTTGAGGTAGGCGAACAGGTCCTTGACCTCGCGGCGGTCGTAGAAGCGGGTGCCGCCGACAATGCGGTAGGGCAGCGCGCGGCGGCGCAGGCCGTCCTCGAGCACCCGGCTCTGGGCGTTGGTGCGGTAGAACACCGCCATCTCGCTGAGCTTGCGCCCCTGCTTGTGGAAGCGTTCGATCGCCGCCGCCACCGCCATGCTCTCGTCGGTCTCGTCGTCGACCGCGAGCAGCTGCAGCGGCTTGCCGTCGGCGTTGTCGGTGCGGATGGTCTTGTCCTTGCGCATGGTGTTGTTCGACACCACCCCCTGGGCGGCGCGCAGGATGGTCTTGCTCGAGCGATAGTTCTGCTCCAGCAGCACGGTGCGGCACGGCTGGTAGTCGTTCTCGAAGTTGAGGATGTTGGTGATGTCGGCGCCGCGCCAGCCGTAGATCGCCTGGTCGGGGTCGCCGGTGGCGCATATGTTCTTGTGCTCGGCGAGCAGGCGGATCAGGCGGTACTGCACCAGGTTGGTGTCCTGGAACTCGTCGATCAGCAGGTAGGGGAAGCGATCGACGTACTTGCGCCTGAGCTCATCGTCCTGCTCGAACAAGCGCACCGGCATGAGCAGGAGGTCGTCGAAATCGACCAGGCACTCGGCCTTGCACAGGCGGGCGTAGAGCTCGTAGCACTGCTTGGCCCAGGTGTCGAGGTCGTCGACCGGCGCCACCGCGGTGATGTCGATGAGTTGGTTCTTCCACTGGCTGATGCGCCAGGCCACCTTGCGCGGGTCGATCATCTTGGGATCGAGGCGGAGGTCGTTGAAGATGCGCTTGTAGAGGCGCTTCTGGTCGTCCTCGTCCATCACCGAGAAGGCGTCGGCGAAGCCGAGGCGCGCGCGTTCGAGCTTGAGGATGCGCAAGCCGGCACTGTGGAAGGTGGTGATCCACGGGGTCTTCAGCCCGAGCAGGCGCTCGACGCGCTCCTGCATCTCGCCCGCCGCCTTGTTGGTGAAG
>JAYVMM010000807.1:0-9330 GCA_043758975.1 Planctomycetota bacterium
TTGAGCGCGACCATCGCCAGCGAAATGCGCATCGGCGTACGCTGATCGAGGCGTGCATGGAAGGCACGCATGAGCAGCTTGGCGAGGGCGATCGGCACCAGCGCCAGGCTGAGCATCTCGGTCACCAGCACGGTGCGCGCGATCGCCTCATCGCCGAAGCGCCCGCTCTGGTAGATCGTGCGCACCACCGGCTCGGCGGTGACCAGCAGGCCGACCGCCGCCGGCAGCAGCCAGAAGGAGAGCAGCCGGCAGGCCTCGCGCAGGCCGCGCCCGGTGGCCGGCCAGCCGGCGCCGGCGCTGCTCGCGAGCTCCGGGTAGGCGGCGGTGGTGACGCCGTGGCCGATCAGCGCGAGGGGAAACTGGAGCAGGCGGTTGCCGAAGTAGAGGTAGCTGACCGGGCCATCGCCGAGCACGAATATCATGGCGATGACAGTGTCGAGGTAGGCATTGAGCTGGTAGATGCCCGAGGCGATCAGAGTCGGCACCACAGCGCGGCGCAGCTCGCCCTCCTGCGCGGTGGCGCGCGCCTGCAGCGGCGGGATGCCGCCGGAGCGTTTGAGCGCGATGCCCAGGAGGACGACCTGGAGCACGCCGGCGAGGAGCACGGCGTAGGGCAGCACCCGGCTCTCGCGCTCGGCGCCCAACCCGGCGGTGGAGATCAGGACCAGGTTGAGCACCACCGGCGCGGCGGCGGCGGCGGCGAAGCGGCGCCGCCCGTTGAGCACGCCGGACATCATCGCCGCCACGCAAATGAACAGGAGGTAGGGGATCTGCGGGATGGAGAGCAGGGCGACCAGGGTGGTGCGCTCCCACGCCGCCCCCTGCCCGGCGCCGTACCAGTAGAGCGCGCCGGCGGCAGCCATGCCGAGGGCGGAGACCCCCGACAGCAGCAGCGCCAGGCGGGTGATCACCGTGCCGGCGAAGTGCTCCGCCTGGTTGCGGTCGCGCGCGAGCGCCTGCACGTAGCGCGGCACGAAGGCCGCCGCCAGCGCTCCTTCGCCGAAGAGGTTGCGCAGGAGGTTGGGCAGCGCGAAGGCCATCAGGAAGCAGTCGAGGGTCAGCGAGCCGCCCAGGCCTCCCGCCCACAGGCGGTCGCGCACCAGACCGAGCACGCGGCTGACCAGGGTCCAGCCGCCGACCGTGAACACGCGCTTGCCGAGGTCCATCGCCGGCCCAGGCTCGGGCTGTCCGGCGTCGCACAAGCGTTTCTCGGTTTCAGCGCGGCGACCGCAGCCTTGACTCGGGCGTGGCCCTCGGCGCCACCCATACCGCCCTCCTGGCGGCCATCTCCGCGCTGCCGCTTCCGCCGCTTCCGCCTCGGCGGCGCGGTCAACGACTGGCTCGACGACCACGGCCACCGCACCTTCCCCGCCATCATCAACCCGGCGCCCGACGAGCCCTGGCTGCCCGGACGCACCGGCTCCGCCGGCCTGGTGCTGTGGAACTACCTCGGCGGCGACATCCCCTCGCAGCAGCGGGCGCATGAGACCACCGCGGCGTGGGCGGAGCGCCTACGCGGCAACGAGCTCAGCGTCTGCCCGGCGAGCGGCTGCGAGTACTGGCCGAGGACCGCGCGCTCGACTCGACCACCCCCACCGAACTGCTCGCGCGCACCCCGACGGAGATCCGCGATTTCCGCTGCCAGCAGCACCAGGGCCGCGCCCCGCACCATGTCCAGGGCGCCGATGGCGCCTTCGCGGTCTTCGGCCTGGTCGGCGCCGGCGGCGTCCAGCAGGTCACCCGCGCCGACCTAGCCGCCATGCGCAGCGACCTCACCAAGCTCGAAGCCGATACCGCCAGTGTCGGGATCAAGGACCGCCAGGAGCGCATCGGCCAGCTGCGCGCGCGCATCGAAGCGTTCGCGCTGGCGATGGGCACCGGCGAGCAGGTGGAGATGAAGCGGCTCTCGACCGAGGTGCGCTTCCAGCCTCAGGAGCGCTCTGCGGCGGCGGCGATCACCCGAAGACGATGGTACGGGTGCCAGAGATCAGCACTCGTCGCTCGAGGTGGGCATGGACCGCGCGGCTGAGCACCTGGCGCTCGAGATCGCGACCCTTGCGCACCAAGTCCTCGACCTCGTCGCGATGGCTGACGCGGGCGACGTCCTGCTCGATGATCGGGCCATGATCGAGCTCGGGGGTGACGTAGTGGGCGGTGGCGCCGATGATCTTGACCCCCCGCTCCTTGGCCTGGTGGTAGGGCCGGGCGCCGACGAAGGCGGGCAGGAAGGAGTGGTGGATGTTGATCACCCGCGCCTGCCAGCGCGCGACGAAGGCGGGCGAGAGCACCTGCATGTAGCGCGCGAGCACCACCAGGTCGACGCCGAGCTCCTCGAGCAGCGCGAGCTGGCGGGCCTCCGCCGCCGCCTTGCCGTCCGCCGGCACCGCGATGTGGTGGAAGGGCAGGCCGAAGTGCCCGGCCACGCTCTCAAGGTCCGGATGGTTGGAGAGCACGGCGACGATGTCTCCGCCGAGCTCATTGAGGCTCTGGCGCAGGAGCAGGTCGTAGAGGCAGTGCGGGGTCTTCGACACCATCACCGCGACACGCTGCCGGCGGTCGTTGTAGGAGAGCTGCCAGCTGAGGTCAAACTGGCGCGCCATGGCGCCGAGCTCGGCAGCGATGCCGGCCCGGTCGAGGGTGAAGCTGCCAAGGTCGAAGCGCAGGCGCATGAAGAACTGCCCGCCGGCATCCGAGCTTTCGGCGTGCTGGTCGGCGTCGGTGATGTTGCCGCCATGGTGGAAGACGAAGTGCGAGAGCGCGGCGACCAGCCCGGTGCGGTCGCGGCAGCTCACCAGCAGGGTGGCGCTGTGCGCGCTCACGTTCCGCCCCCTGGGCCGGGCGCATTAGGCCCACCGAGGATGCGCGCGATGCCGGCCAGGCGGGCGGCGAAGTCCTCACTGGCGAGCACCGGCCTCCCCCCCGCCGGATCGATGCCCGGCTCGAGGTCGACCCAACTGACGCAGCCGGCGTAGCGCGGCAGGTCAGGCACGCACTGCACCGCCGCGAGGCGGTGGACGCGCAGGGCGACCACGAAGAGCCAGGGTTCGCCGCGGTAGCGGAAGCGTGCCGCGAGCTCCTCGTCGGTATGCGCGAGCTCATTGCCGAGCGCAAGCAGTTGCGGCAGCTCGCGCACCTGCCACACCCCCGCCGCCTCGGCCCAGCCCGCAACCTCCAGCGTCCCGGGGCGCGGCGGCAGCCCAGGGTCGAGCGCGGCGAACTCAGGCCTCAGGCGCGCGCTGCGCTGGTGCTCTCTGGTGGGCAGCAGGGCGAAGCGCTGGTGGGCGAGGGCGAAACCGCCGCCCTGGCGCTCGTGGATGCCGCCCTTGCGCACCACCAGCAGCAGGCGCCCGCTGAGCAGGGCCAGGCAGCAGGCCACCCATTCCTGCAGGGCGGGCGCGAGCAGCGGGCGGCTCGGGGACAGCGGTGCCGGGGCGGCCAACATGTCGGACAGGCTGGGCCGAAACTGGCGTCCCGCAAGTCCATGGCTCGCCCCCGTCCGACTCCTGCCACCCGCGCCGCCCCCCTGCCGGGCCTCCCGTTCCGGGCATTGCCAGCCCGTCGGGAAGGCTCAACATGGACCCGCACCCGAGGTAGCACCTCCATGGCCCGTCGGCGCGCCTTCACCCTGCTCGAGCTCCTGGTGGTGATCTCAGTGATCGCCGTGCTCGCCGGCTTGCTCATCCCGGTCATCGGCATGGTCCGGGTGATGGTGCGCGACGCCAAGTGCGGCAATAATCTCCAGCAGATCGCCACCGCTTTCGAGGCCTACAAGTCCGAGAACAACGACCAGTTCCCGGACCACATGATCGGCGACCCCAGCAACGCCGCCAACACCAGCAACCTGGTCTCCCTCGGCGGCCCGCTCACCGGCACGCCCAAGGTCTTCCTGTGCCCATACGACACTGCCGGCGGCGGCGGCACCGACCGCAACATGGGTCGCGGCTATTTCGACGTCGGCAGCGGCAACTTCAGCGGACTCTACGATGGCGGGACCATCAACGGGGTGCCGGCCTTCTCGAGCTACTGCTACGAGGCGAGCGGGTTCCCCCTCGACCAGCCCAATATCGAGTCGAGCGCGACCTACTTCACCATCGACGACCTCACCATGCTCAGGGCCTCCGGGGTGACCAGCCTGACCATGTACATGGCGAAGAAGAACGAACTGCTCTACGGCCTCGCCGACGGCAACACCTACAGCGGCCCGTTCTCGCCCAGCCTGTTCCCGATCATCCGCTGCTTCTTCCACTACAAGTGGTCGCCGTTGGCCAAGAACATCAACAAGGTGCTCAACGTCAGCTGGAATCTCAACGTCATCAAGACCATCCCCTATTGGGAAACCACGCTCAATCCGCTCATCACCCCTTGATCGATTGATTGATCGTGCGGGGGCGCCCCGGGCGCCCCCTGAGCTCACTGCACCTCCCCGCGGCCTGCTCCAGCTCGTTCCAGCTCGCTTCAGCCCATGCGCACCTCGCGGTCAGCGTTCGAAGCACGGATCCCCGCGCACCGTACGCCGGGACCGGCGGCGCAGCCGGCGGTAGCGCAGCATGCGGATGGTACACAGCGCGAACATCCCGCCCAAGGCCAGCAGCTGGCGCTCGAGGGAGAGCCGGTGCATCGGGTTGTCGGGGTCGGGCGGCGGGTGGTTGCGGCTCTCGCCGCGCGGGCGGTCGCGGGTGAAGAGGTCGACCGCCTGCTCGCCGACCAGGTCTCCCAGGCGCACCACTCGTACCCGCGGCGGGCTGCCGGGACCACCCACGCGGTCACCACCTCGGTCGGCGGGATCGAGCTCGCCGACATGCCCGAGATCGCGCACCAGGATGCCGGTGACCCCCCTTGGCGGCGATCACGTCGCCGAGCCGCACCGCCTGCAGGGTGCGCGCGGGCGGCGCACTGGTGATGGGCATGGCGGTATGGTCGGAACGCTGGTAGGCGCCCACGCTGGGGGCGAAGGCAAAGGGCTTGTTGCCGTCGACGGTGATGCGCCAGCAGATCCCGGCCAGCCCGCCCCAGTAGGACCCATGGGTGACCCAGGGCCACGGCCAGCCGTCGGCCTGGCCCAGGCGTAGACCGCCAATGAGTACTCGTTGAAGCCCGTCCTGGAGAGCGCTGCGGCCGCCTCCTCGTCGCTGTGCTCGAGCGCGAGGATGGGCAATCCGACCCCACTGAGCGCATGGCCCGCGGCGCTATCGTCAGGGCGCAGCAGGATGGTGCACTCCTGGCAGCGGTAGGCGCCCGGGAGGAGATCGCCGAGGCGCTCCTGGGCGTGCAGGGTGATGAGCGCGGCGTCGGCCAGGCGCTCGAACACCACCTCGGCGCCCAATCCGGTCGGCAGCGGCTGGTCGCTGCGCAGGCGCAGGCGCAGGCCCGCGGCCTCCTCGCCGATCGCTCCCGGGCAGTCGAGGGCGGCGCCGAGGCAGAGCAGGGTCGCAGGCGCGTTCGGCAGCAGGCGGCGCGGACCGCGCATGCGGCAGTGGCCCAGGCCCAGGCTGAAGCGGATGAAGGCGGCGGCGGCGGCGACTACTTCCTGATCTCCTTGGAGTTGATCCACTTCATCATCTTGCGCAGGTCGCGTCCGACCTTCTCGAGCTTGGTGCCCGATTCCGCCTTGCGCATCTTGTTCATCCACGGCTTGCCCTTGCCGCATTCGGCGCGGAAGGCCTTGGCGAAGCGCCCGCTCTGGATGTCCTTGAGGATGGTCTTCATGGTCTTGCGCGTCTTCGCTGTGATGATCTTCGGGCCGGTGATGTAATCGCCGTACTCGGCAGTGTTGGAGATCGAGTAGCGCATGTAGGAGAGGCCGCCCTCGTACATCAGGTCGACGATGAGCTTGACCTCGTGCAGACACTCGAAGTAGGCCATCTCGGCCGGGTAACCAGCCCCGGTAAGGGTCTCGAAGCCGGCCTGGATCAACCCGCACAGGCCGCCGCACAGCACCGCCTGCTCACCGAAGAGATCGGTCTCGGTCTCGTCCTTGAAGGTGGTCTCGATGATGCCGGCACGCGCGCCGCCGATGGCGTTGCCGTAGGCGAGCGCGCGCTTGAGCGCCTTGCCGCTGTAGTCCTGCTTGACCGCCACCAGCGAGGGCACGCCGCCGCCCTTGAGGTATTCCGAGCGCACGGTGTGGCCGGGGCCCTTGGGCGCGATCATGGTGACGTCGACGAAGCGCGGCGGCTTGACGAAGCCGAAGTGCAGATTGAAGCCGTGTGCGACCATCAGCATCATGCCCTTGCGCAGATTGGGCGCGATGTCGGCAGCGTAGACTTCCGGAAGGAACTCGTCCGGCACCAGGCACATGACGATGTCGGCCTGCTGCACCGCCTCGGCGGGGGGCAGCACCGAGAAGCCGTGCTTGAGCGCGAGCTTGGCATTGGGGCTGGTGCGGTTGTGGTTGCCGACGATGACCTTCACCCCGCTGTCGCGCAGGTTCTGCGCGTGCGCATGGCCCTGGCTGCCGTAGCCGATGACGGCCACCGTGCTCTTTTTGATGGGTTCGATCTTGGCGGTCTTCTCGTAGTGGACTTTGATGGCCATAGGCGGCTCCGGGGGGAAGGGTGCGTGCGAGGGGCGGAACTATAGATGCGGGCAATGAAAGACAACGCCTTCCAGCGCGGGAGCTTAGGCCACCCCGGAGTGCGCCAGCACGCGCTCGGCCTCGGCCAGCTCCTGCGGCGTGTTGATGCCCATCACCAGGGCGGCGTCCTCGGTAATCACCAGCTCGACCGGCTTGTTGGCGGCGACCAGCATCGCCACCACATCGGTGAGGTAGTATTCGCCCTGGGCGTTGTTGGGCGTCACCTGCATCAGGCAGCGGAAGAGGTCGGCGACGGCGAAGGCGTAGATGCCGGAATTGATGAGGTCGACTTTGCGCTCCTCGGCGCTGGCGTCCTTGTATTCGACGATGCGCGCCAGGCGCCCGGCGCGGTCGGTGATCATGCGCCCGTAGCGTCCGGGATCGGTGAGGCGGGCGGCGACCGCGGTGCAGGCGGCGGCGCTGCGGCGGTGGTGCGCGAGCACCTGCGCGAGCAGCGCGGTGGGCACCAACGGGCAGTCGCCGCACAAAACCAGCACGGTGGCGACCGCAGGCAGGCTGAGCACCGAGGATTGCGCGCACAGCACCGCGTGCCCAGTGCCGAGCTGGCGGTCCTGCACCGCGGTGGCCACCCCCCAGGGGCGGCCCACCTGCTCGACGCGCTCGCGCTGGTAGCCCACCACCACCACGCTGCCGGCCAGGCCGAGCCCGGCACAGGCGTCGAGCACGTGCGCGAGGAGCGGGCGGGAGCGCAGCGGATGCAGCACCTTGGCGAGGTCCGAGCCCATGCGCGTGCCCTTGCCGGCGGCGAGGATCACCGCCACCGCATCGCGGTTGGCGTGGGGGATCGGCGGTTCAGCCGTGGCCATGCGCATGCTCTCCGTTCGCTGCGCCGGCAACCGTATCGGCGGCCGCCTGCGGGCAAGACGCCGTCCAGGCCAGCTTCGCCACTGCGCGGGTGTCGCGCCTCACCTTGGCGCGCTCGGCGATGCCGTGCCCGGGCACCCACAGCACCCCGTCGCGGTCGGCGACCACCGCGGTGAGCGGGCGCAGGCGGCTCGCCACCCCGCGCCCGGCGAGGTACTTGGCCAGGGTCTGCCGCCCCGGGCACCCGAGCGGCTGCCAGCGCTCCTGGGCGCCGGCCAGGCGCCAGGACAGCGGCCACGCCAGCGCGCCCAGGTCGAGCACCGCCACCGCGGGGTCGCCGCCCAGGCGCTGTGGTACTGCTTCCAGGCTCACGCCGAGCTCCTCGCCGGCGCGGCGGTAACGCCCCGCCGCGCTGATGGTGAGCTCCTCCCTGCTTGCCTGGGGGTGCTGCAGCTGCCAGGCCAGGCCGCGCCGGGTGCGCGCCAGCAGCCAGTGCCCGATGGTCAACCGCGCGCCCACCGGCGCCTGCGCCAGCCGTTCGAGGGCGGCGAACTGCCGGCGCTGGGGGTGGACCGCGAGATGGAACTGGAGCGCGCGCCACACCTGCGCGCGCACCCGGGGGTCGTCCAGCCACCTCCCTGAAAGCGCAAGCGTGCGCCCATTGAGCGCGCCCTGCCAGGCCTCGACACCGTGCGCAAAGCTGCGCGCGAGCGTCAGCTGGGCCCGCGCCGCGAGGGCGGCGAGCGCCGCGCCGACTCCGGGCGCACCCAGCTCGAGCGCCGGCAGCACGCGCAGGCGCAGGAAGTTGCGCCGCGGTGCGGGATCCTGGTTGGTGCTGTCCTCGCGCCAGGCGATGCCTTGCGCGCGGCAATGCGCGCGCAGCCGCGCGCGCGGCAGCGCGAGCAGCGGACGCAGCAGCAGCACTCCGCCGGTCAGCATGCGCTGCGCGGCGATGCCGGCGCGGCCCACCGGACCGGCGCCGCGCAGCAGGTTGGCGAGCACGGTCTCGGCCTGGTCGTCGCGGTGGTGGGCGGTGAGCACCGCCTGCGCGTTGAGCTCGGCGGCGACCCCAGCCAGGCGGGCATAGCGCTGCCGGCGCCCGGCGCTCTCCAGGGAGCAGCGCCAGCGCCGGGCGAACGCGGCGATGTCGCAGCGCTCCACCACCAGCTGCTCGGGCGTGCAGCCGCGCGCGGCGTCCAGGGCGGCCTGGCGGCGGATGAGCGCGGCGTCCTCGCCGGCGTCCTCGCGCAGCTGGTGGTCGAGGTGGTAGAGCGCCAGCCGCCAGCGCCCGCGCAGCAGGTCCCACAGCGCCATGCTGTCGGCGCCGCCGCTCACCGCCACCAGCAGCAGCGCATCCGGCTGCCGCGCTGCCGGTGCGCCGAGGGCGGCGCGCAGCCAGCGCTCGACCCGCGCCCTGAGCCGCTCGGCGGCGCCGGCAGCGGCGTCCGGCGCCGCGCCGGTGCGGCTGCTCATGTCGCGCGGTGCTGCTGTTCGCGCACGATGCGCGAGGTGAGCAGGTCGACCAGGCCGGGCAGCAGCTCTTTGGCGGTGCCGCGCAGGCTGCAGCTAGCGACCGGGGAGAAGGTGGTTTCCTCACGGTTGATCTCGACCACCGGGCGGCGCGCGAGGATCATCTCGCTGGGGATCGAGGCCACCGGCTGGACGATGCAGGAGGAGCCGACCAGCAGGCAGCCATCAGGATCGAACTGGGTGATGGCGTTGAGCACGCCGGGCGGCAGCGGTTCGCCGTACCACACCGAACCCGGCCGGCTGCCCGCTCCACAGCGCGGGCAGGGCACCATGCTCAGCGAATTGTCATCGCCGTCGCGGCTGCGCCAACCGCAGCCGGCAGCGCAGCTGGTGTCGAACAGCGAGCCGTGGAGATGGATGACCTGGGCGATGCCGGCGCGTTCGAGCAGGTCGTCCTCGTT
>JAYVMM010000808.1:0-2882 GCA_043758975.1 Planctomycetota bacterium
TCGCTACCCCGGGCCGCGCGCTGGACCACCTGCAACGTGGCTCGCTCGATGTCTCCGAGCTGACCACGGTCGTGCTCGACGAGGCCGACGAGATGCTCGACATGGGCTTCCTCGAGGACATCGAAGCGATCTTCACGCACCTGCCCAAGGATCGTCAGACCCTGCTCTTCTCCGCCACCATGCCGCCGGCGATCCGGCGCCTGGCCGAGCGCATCCTCACCACGCCGCAGACCATCGACCTCACCGTCACCGCCGAGTTCAAGACCGATGTCGAGCAGTTCTTCTACGTCATCGAGGAGTCCGAGCGCTCCGCCGCGGTGTCGCGCCTGATCGATGCCGAGGAGCCGGGCAAGGCGATCGTGTTCTGCCGCACCAAGCGCGAGACCGAGCAGCTGTGCACCACCCTGATCGCGCGCGGGCTGGCTGCGCGTTCGCTGCACGGCGACATCGAGCAGGACCAGCGCCAGCTCGCCATCGCAGCCTTCAAGAAGGGCGCCATCGACATCCTGGTCGCCACCGACGTGGCGGCGCGCGGCCTGGACGTCAGCGACGTCAGCCACGTCTTCAACTACCACATGCCATTCGACCAGGAGAGCTACGTCCACCGCATCGGGCGCACCGGGCGCGCCGGACGCAAGGGCAAGGCCATCACCCTGGTCACCGCCTACGAATTCGGCAAGCTGCGGCGCATCCAGCACGCGATCAAGGCCTCGTTCATCCATGGCGAGATCCCCTCGATCGCCGACGTGCACAAGCGCCACGACGCCAAGCTGATCAAGGCGCTGTGCAAGCAGACCATCCACGACGGGGTGGTCGACATCCTCGCCCAGCTGAGCGAGGAGATGGATGTCGGCGAGGCCGCCTGCAAGCTGCTGTCGATGCTGATCGAACGCCGGGCGGTCAGTGGTCCTGATCGTATCGGCTTGTCGGGCAAGCGCCTGGAGTCGGTGCTCGGGCGCAACCGCCGTACCGGAAACGCCGGCTACCGCACCAGCGCTTCGGGCGCGCGCCGCCGCCCCGACGAGCCGCGCCCGCCGGCGCAGGGCGAGGATCGCGCACAAGGACGCGCGCGCCCGCCCCTGGCGCCGCGCCGGAATGGTGGCCAGGGTCAGGGCCCAGGCCCAGGCCCAGGCCCAGGCCCGGGCCAGGGCCAGTGGTGGGACGGCAAGCAGTGGGTGCGCGGGGGCGGCAAGCCGCGCCCAGGCTGAAGGGGGGCGCGACGTTGGTGGTGCCGCCGACCGCCAGCTGCATTGCGCCAGGACCCTGGCATGCTGCTCCCGGATCGGCGAGCGCACCTGGCGCCCGCCCCTGATCGAGGACCATGCCATGGACATCCGCAAGGCCATCACCACGCGGTGGCAGCGGCTCAAGCTCGGCGCCGGGGCGCTGAGCAATGGGATGGGCGCCGCTGACGCCACCGCCGGTGGCACGCCAGCGGCGGGGGCGGCGACAGGGGAGCAGCAGGACAAACAGGAGGTCACGCCCTTCGCCGGCGAGCCCACCACCGGCCACCACGTCAACCACCTGCCGCGCCAGCTGCGCAGCGGCCTGGGCGACCTAGTGCATGCCAGCTGGAAGGCCTTCTTCGCGCGTTTCCGCGACGACGAAAAGGAGTTCGAGCTTCCCAATTATCTCGAGGCTGGCGCCGCGGTGCGCGCGCAGCTCGACCAGCTGGGCGCCGACCGTCCGCCCGACTACGCCACCTGCCGGGTCATGCTCGAGCTGCTGATGCAGTTCGAGGAGAGCAGGCGGCGCGATTTCAACGACCGCCTCGACGAACTGATGGCCTCGTGCCAGCAGCTGCGCGCCCAGCTCGATGTCAGCGAGCTGTCGAAGTGCTACCAGGAGGACGAGCTGGTCACCTGCCTGCGCGTGCTCAAGCAGGAGTTCGAGCGCCGCCGGCTGCCGCCCCCGCCCGGCCCCGACGGCCTGCCGGCGCGCGCCCAGGACCTGCTGCGCCATCTTCTCGCCCAGCTCAAAGAGGCCGCCGCTGAGCGCGAGGCCACCGCGGCTCCGAGCGCGCCGCCGTCGCCGCCCGCTTACACCGCCGCCGCCGCCGCCGCGGCATCGGCGGTCGACATCCATGCGCGCGACAGCCTGGACTGGACCAAGCTGCATTCCGCCGCCTTCTATGGGCGTATCGAGCTGGTGGAATTGCTGTTGATCCAAGGCGCCGAAATCAATGCGCGGGCCAAGGACGGCGTCGCGCCGCTCCATCTCGCGATCAAGAAGGGGCACCTTAAGGTGGCCCAGCTGCTGTTCGCCAAAGGCGCCAACCTGGCGGCCAAGGACAACCAGGGCAACAGCCCGCTGCACATCGCCGCCGATGCCTTCTCCAGCCCGGCGATCGAGGCGCTGGTGCGCATGGGCGCCTATGTCAACGTCCGCAACCTCGACGGCTGGACCCCGCTCCACCTCGCCGCCAACCGCGGCAAGCAGGAGGTCATCGATGCCCTGATCGCCCTCGGCGCGGAGATCAACGCCGAGGCCGGCAACGGCTGGACCCCGCTCAAGGTCGCGGTCAACTGCGGCCACCTCCAGGTCGCCGAGCGCTTGCGCAAACACGGTGCGCGCCAGTAGCCGAGCCGAGCCGAGCCGAGCCGAGCCGAGCCGAGCCGAGCCGAGCCGAGCCGGGCTGGTCGCGCTAGCCGTCGGCGTCGAGCGAGCGCCGGCTCTCGTCCTGCTGGCGCTGGCGGATGATGTCGGTGACCATGATCGCGGTGTAGCTGGAATCGTCCAGGCCGCGGCGCCGTCCGCGCTGTGAGCCGAACAGGCTGTCGATCACCGAGGCCAGCTGGTTCTGGCTGAAGGGCTTGGCCAGGAAGCGCGTGCTGCGGTCGAAGAGGTCGCGCGTGATGTGCTCGGAGCTGACCATGCCGCTG
>JAYVMM010000809.1:0-3355 GCA_043758975.1 Planctomycetota bacterium
GCATAGCGCTGGGCGGGGGAAACGTCATTAGTCATGGCTCAGGCTGGGCAGCAGGTCGTCGCGCACACGGCATCAGGAGAACTCTCAACCGGATCGAGGTCATGATTCAGGTAGTAGATCTCCCAGGAGACGCCCGCGGGATCGATGACCCAGAACTTGTCGGCATTGGCGTGGCAGCAGTCGACTCCCATTTCGACGCGCATCGGCATTCCGAGCGCCTCCAGCCGCGCCAGCTGGCGCCGGACTTCAGACGCAGAGGTCAGCTGGATGCCGAGGTGGCTGACAACCGTGCCGCGGTCGTCGGCAGCCTGCTGCGAGAGTGCCAGGTTCACCGGTCCCCAGGAGGGCAGGAACTTGGCATAGCCGGGCAGCAGCTTGATCGGATCGGTCCCGAACAGCGCGCGGTAGAAGTTGACGCTCGCAGCGAGATCGCGGACATGCAGGTGGATGTGCACCTTGGGGCTGGCGATCGCGTTCGTCCCTACCGAGCTGGTGGTGGGCTTGATTGCGGAGGGGGGTGGCGGGCAGCAGGCCATGTGGGATTCCTAGTCGTAAAGATTGTGGTGAGCGGATGATGGGATGCCGTGGTAGTTGAGAGGGCTGCCGCTCACGGGCCGCGGATACGTCCTCGCCGATCATCCAGGAGTGGTCGAGAGTGAAATCATATTTTCTAAAATATGAAATAATAAAACCAAATCAATGCCCCACCTGGGATCGACGCAGAATTGGAAAAGTAAAGTCTGCTAAGGCCCACAAGGGACCTTAGTGCTCTCGCGGCGGATAGTGAAAGCTATCCTGCCCACACGACGGTGACCCCTAGGTCCTTGCCTGCCTTCGCCATTAAGGTGTCTGCAGTTGTTATATGCATGCCGTCGAGCGCTGCTGCAGCGAGGTGCAGAGCATCAAGGGTGCGCAGGCGCTCATTAGTCGTCCACCGCGACTGAGCAGCATGGTCGTAGTGGCGGCGCTCAATATCGAAAAAGCGGAACAGGCCGCTAATGACGTCCTGTCGTAGGTCGTCGAATGCAGCTTGGCCATCAGCTGGTGAGAGCGTCTTGTCTTGGACCTTCCGCCGCAGTGCCGAACTGGCCTCCGTCAGGACGAGGGTGGATAATACGCGCTGCGCGTTTCCATCGGGAATCTTCTCGGCTTTGGCACTGTGGACTTCGGGGACATAGTAGGCGACGAGGACGCTCGTGTCGCAATATAGGACGCTCACGCTCGTTCGTCTTCGCGCTGGGCGACCACGGTGCTCTTGGTCACGCGTGCACCGCGCTTGGTCATGACCTCGCGGATGGCGGAGCGCTTCGGTAAGGGGCGCGCGGCATTTGTCGGGGGAACGATGCGGGCGATCTCCTGTCCGCGCCGAGTCAGGATGACGACCTCGCCGCCGCTCACCTGGGCAAGGATTTCGGCGAAATGGTCACGCGCATCACGAACATTGGCGGTTCGCATCGTGGCGCTCTACTTGGCACGCATGAAGTGTACGCAAATTACAGCTAAAGGGGGAACTACTGGGAATGTTGGGGGTAAAGGGTCTTCTTATTCGAAATTGCAGAGTTAATGGTTCTGTCAAATGTCTAATGATCATAAAGCCATTGGCCAGATTTAGGCATTCCGACACCTCCTTGAACTAGATGAAGAATGCCTATCCTGGCAGTCGTGTCCACGTGAAGGAGGAACCCAGGTGGTGCTGGGGCCGAGCGCATTTGGGAGGACCGATTGCATGGTTATCTCGCGGAACCTCGGTATTTACCGAGGTTCCGCTTAATATCCGGTGCTCGCCTTTGGCTGCGCTCCGGGGTGGAGCATGATGACCGCTTGCATACTGATCCGATGGTGGAGGTGATGTGCTGAATATGATTACACTGAGAATACTTGCCGATATTCAATAAGTTCCAATATGCGAAAGATCCCACCAATTAAAATGGCGATAATAATTCTTGACTGGTGAAACTCCAATATCGAGTTTACCCCCACATTCCCAGAAGAGCCCTAAAGGGAAGCGCTTGCTTGGAGGGCTTGGGCGCTTGACCGCAACCAGGGTTGCTTGCGCTTCCGTTTGCCTACCGCAGTAGCCCGGAGGCCTCTGGCGCCTTTCCGCCCTCTACTTGCCGGCGAGGCGCAGCTTGATCAGCAGGCGCATCACCAGCACCAGGGCCATCAGGCATGCCAGCCCGAACACATGGCCGAGACCGCAATGATGGCCCGAGGAAGAGGGGGGCGAGACGATGTTGAAGGCGGCGCTGGTCGTGGCGGTCAGGCCAGCCGAGGTCGCTCCCAGGGTATAGCCGTTGCCGATGGCGGAGATCGAAAGGTTCGAGAATGAGGCCACGCCGGCGACGGCGGCCACCGTAGTGGTGCCCGCGAGGCCGCCGCCGCCGGGATTGGCGCCCAGAGCGAGAGTGACGGAGGCGGTTGAGCTGTTCACCACCAGACCAAGGGAATCGACGATCTCGACCTGCACCGCCGGTGCGATGGCGGTGTTGATCACGGTGTTGGCGGGCGTCGCGGCGAAATGCAGCGCGCTTGCGGGTCCGGGCACGCCGAAGGTGGTGGCGCCGCTCGAGATGCTGCCCTCGCCGGTGGTCACGGTGACGGCGCCTGTGGCGGCGCCGCCGGGCACAGTAACGGTGATCTTGGTGCCGTTGCCATTGACGGACAGGCCGGTGCCGGCGACGCCGCCGAAGCTCACGCTGGTGGTGCCGTAGAGGTGGGTGCCGGTGATGGTGATGACGGTGCCCGGCACGCCGGAGGCTGGGCTGAACGGCGAGGGGGCGAGGGTGGGCGTCAGGGCGGTGAGCAGGCCATAGACCACCATGGTGTTGGAGAAGGTCGGAGTCAGGACCTTGCCGTTGGCGACGGTCGGGCAGCTGAGCTTGCTGAAAGTAGGCAGCCCATCGCGCGCGGCGTTCATGCTGCTGTTCCAGGTTTCAGCCATGTTTTCGGCGTTGTAGGCATGCAGCACATTGTTGGACTCGGCGCCCCACAGGATGGCGGTGCCGGTGGTGCGGCCGTTCGCGGATAGCGAGATGCCGCCGGCACGGTCGGTCTGCGCCGTGGTCCCGCTGGAACCGGCGGTGAAAGCCGTCCCGCTCAGGGTGAATTGCCTGGCGTTCGAGTTCGCGCCCCACACGTAGACGTACTGGGTGGTGGGTCCCTGCCAGTAGACGAAGCCCGGCATGTTATCGCCGCCGATGCCGGCGCTGCCTATGCCGAAGGTGTGCAGCACGTTATCAGCGCTGCCGTTGTAGTGCAGGCCGTCGGTGGTGAAGGCGCTGCTGCTCAGGACGTAGGCGACGGCGGCCTTGCCCGAACCCAGCACCAGGCCGCCGCCGGTCGGAATGTACAGTGG
>JAYVMM010000810.1:0-4273 GCA_043758975.1 Planctomycetota bacterium
ATTTAACGTCGATCGTATTGGCCCATTTTAAAGTTCACGGCATTGCACCGGACCCTGCCCTGCATGCGCCACGGATCTATCCAAATAACCGGCGTGGAATAGAGGATGAAAGAGCCTCACATAAAAAGGAGTAGCGATCCGCTATGGCCCCGAGTCATGGGCTGCCCCCCGCAAGGGAGGCGGCTAAGCGTTGCCAGGGGGAATGACAGGCCAGCCATCGAGATCAGCATCGTCGCCATGCTCATGGCGATCGTCTTCCTGCCGGCACCCGCTGCCGCGGCCGAGGACCTCGTGGCCATGACCCGACGCGTCCTGGGCGAGGCGGAGCAGCTCGGGCTGCCGAGCCTGGCGGGATGCACCATCTACGAGGGCCACCTCACCGACCCCGGAGAGGAGCGCCCTGGGCGCTTGGTTGCGCGCTCGATGCGCCACCTGCATGCCCGCCGTGGCGATGGCGAGTGGCTCATCGATCTGCTCCACCCGATCGCCGCCAGCGAGCTGGATGCGGACGAGATCGCCGCCCTCAAGCCGTTCGTGCCAGGCTCGGTCTATATCCCGGCACCCGACGAGCTGGCGATCCCACCGTCTGATGTGGTGGCGCAGGCGCGCCGCCTCGCCGCGGGGGTGCCGGAAGCGCTGGCGAATTTCCCGCCGCGGGCCTATTGGCGGTTATCAGCGGTCTTCTATCCGCGGAAGGAGGAGCCGGAGGACCCCGAGGAGGCCTTGCGCATCGGTTGCCGGGACTGCCTGCTCGCGCAGCACCTGCCGGAAGCGGCCATGGCGATGGTGCCCGAACGCTGGCGCGCCGCGTCACTGCGCCAGCTGCGCACCAGGACTCCGCCCGCGCCGCTGCCTGCTGGCGTGGCGGGTGCGGTGGCATCCATCAGCCTATCCGCCGAGAACGCCTTCCAGCCGGCGGATGCGGCGCTCCTGCCGGAGGTCACGGATGAGGCCCTGGTCAACCAGGTCGGCGATCAGACCGCGGCGGTCAACGGGTCCACCATCGGTGAGAACGCCTTGAACCTGCTGAGCGGACGCTGGTGCATCGATCCGGCCGTGCTGGCCGGACGCACGGCGAAGGAGCCGTGGGATGATGCCGAGCAGGCGGCGGTGGCCAAGCAGCTGGCGATCTGGTGGTCGGCGACCGCGGGCAGGACCCTGGCGGAGCGCTGGTTGGTGGCGCTGGCAGCTATGCCGCTGGAGAAGGCGCTGTCCGTCATCGAGCTGCACGCGGGCTGGATGTCCTCGCGCCGGATCAACGCCCGCGAAGCGGAGCGGGAACGGTCGAGCCCGGGAGCAACCTTGCCGGCCATCCCAGCTGATGATACGCCGCAGCTGATGGATGGGCTGATGGAAGCGGTCCTGGCGCATTGGGCAACCATGCGCGACGTCCCGAGCGACGTGACCCCGAGCATGCTCCTGGCCATGCTGCCGCATGTCGCCAGCAAACGGACCTTCGCTGAGGACATGGACCTGGCAACGAAGCTCCAGGCGCAGCGGCGGGCTGAAGCCATCAACCGGACGTTCAGGCAACGGGTCCAGGCCTGGCCGCGCGCCGGAAGCCTCGCCATGCCGTTGGCGATCTGGGATGACATGTGCGGCGAGCCGGCCAGCCTCGACGCCCTGGTCGAACGGACCTTGGCGCAGCCGGAGGCCAGCGCTGCGCAGCTCCAGGAGGTCCTGCGCCTGTGGGTCTTCTATGGCACGGTCGAGCGTTGGCAGCGCCTGCGGACCATCAGCCAAGGCGACCCCGCGGATCGGCGATTCATGGCGCTGCATGCCATCGCCCAGGAGCCCTACCACATTAGGGAAGGAAGGCCGGGAACGGTCGTGCTCGTGCGCGTGCTCGGTTGGCACCTGCTCCAGGATGAGCGACCGCTCGCCGCGGAGATGGTGGCAAGCCAGCAGGAGCCGGCGGATGCCACGGTTGCCAGTTCCCTGGCCATGAAGTTGGGCGTGCGCATGCCGGAATTCTGGCCGGGGCGGGTGGGCTGCGCCACCTTGGAGCGAGCGCAGAAGGCCGGAGCGACGAAGGCGGAGATCATGGCAGTGCGGGAGGTGATCGTGCGGACGTTCGCCGAGGAGGCCGCAGAGGTCCTCACGCAATTCAAGCTGCCGTTGCCAGCCGGGCTCGCGCCACCGGCCTCGGCGATGGACGACCACGGGTCTGCCGGCACGGCGGGACTGACCGGCGAGGAGGCGGGTTCGATCCGCGCGATCCTCCAGCAGGCGCAGGAGCTTGGCTTCCCTGATCTGACCGGAGCCAAGGTACTCGCTGGGCGGTTCCCACTCAACGACACTGGTTGGCGGGGCATCCATATCCAGCTGGCCAATGCCAGCTGGCTGGCTGAGTGCGTCATCCCGGTGGCCCATGCCGATCCCGGGGTGCAACCGGACTGGCTCGCTCCTGGCGATCGCGAACTGGACATCATCGAGCAGCTCCCCGCCGCGGCGCGCCAGCGCGTCGCGGGCGGGGCGAAGCATGCCTATCTGGAGCGTGGCGAGAATGCGGTGCTGCCGGCCCTCTCCTGGTGGCTATCAGGCCAGGACCCGGACGGCCGGGCCCTGGTCGGGGCGGTCTACCTCGAGGCGGTCGAGCGCCGCGATCTCGCCGTGCCCTGGACCATCCCCGACCATCGCCAGGCGAAGGAACGCGGAGCGCTGCTCGTCGCGCCGTCGATTCCCGATGGCGTGCGGCGGTCGCTCGCCCGCTGGTTCCGGCAGCGCATGGTCTGGGCCGTCGACGCCGCCGCCGCCGAGCAGGCGGCAGCAGCCGCGCGTGCGCTCCTGCCCGCTGGGGAGCGTACGCTCTGGGAGCCGCTGCTGGCCCGGATGCGTGCGCGGCTGGAGCTCCCCGCTTCGCCCGCCGCCGGTGCCGAGCTCGTAGCCCGGCTGCAGAGCTGGAAGGACACCAGCCAGACGGACACCGGTCAGTGGATGGAAGGACGGGAAGTCCCGGCGACGCGGACGGATACGCCGGCCCTGGTCGCGCTGCTGGCTGATGACCGCCCGACGCGCTGGGTGTCGAACCATGCGCTGCCGCGGCCGGTGGGCGATGCCGCGCTGCTGGCCCTCGGCGAGATCTGGGGCGTCGATTGGCGCTGGCTGGTGGTCGACGAACCCGCCGTGGCAGCCGTGCTGACACCTTCGCTCGATGCGCAGCGGGCGACTTTCGGTGATGAATGGCTGTGGAGCCAGACCGCCTGGACTGACGAGCGGCGTCGCGTGATCGTCGCCGCGCTCCAGGCTTGGTGGCGTGACCATGGTGCCGCAGGGGAATCGCCCAGCGTGGCCGTGCTGCGCGTTCTGCCCCTGTCCATGTGGGAGGAAACGCTGCCCCTGCTGAGCGATGCGGAGGTCAGTCAACCGCACTTCGGCGATATCGTCGCTGATCGGCTGCGCGCCTTGCCGGTAACCGACCACCAAAAACCCGAAAATCCGGAGGTGGTCGCGGGCCTGCTCTCAGCGGTCGTCCTGCAGCCCAAGCATGCCGGCATCTCGGCGCTATTGGCCTCCTGGCCAACGCGCCCCTGGATCGTGGCGCTGGTGGAGGAACGCGCGGAGTTCGCCGGAGATGCAGCCCAATTCGACCGCTGGATGCAGGACGCCATGGAGCATCACCACCCACCTGAGGCAGATTATTTTCGCGCCTTGTATGCGACCCCCTGGGGCGCACTGGGGCTTTGGGTGCATCGTCCGACGGCGACGCGCCTGGCGAGCTTGCGCCAGGTGCTGGCCCGGGACCCCAAAGATCCGGTGATGCGCTGGATGCTGGTCGAGGTCGGCAGCGGCGATTGGATGCTGTCCCGGCTGGCACAGCGCGGCGAGCATGAACTCGCCGATGGCAAGAAGGCGCGTGCCATACCGTGCGCGCTGGCGCTTGCCGGGCTTGCCGATCGCCGGCCATTGGCGCGCGCGACGCGGGTCAGCCTGGAGAGCGGCGCCGGATCGCACTGGAATGTCATGGGCGACCTCGCCAAGAACCTACCAGCGGACGCGCGCGTCTGCGATTGGGTGGCAGTGCGCATGCTGCTCAATGGCTCGGTCCTGGACCGGGAGCCGAGCGAGCTCGGGACGCCGCAGGAGTATGTGGCTGCGCCGATCGGGGACCGCGATGGCGTGATCAAGGGGCTCGTCGAACGCTTGACGCCGCTGGCTGAGGAAACCGCTGTGGCCGCTGGCCTCCTGCCGTCGCGGCAGGCGCCCCCTGGCGTTTCCGACTTCTGATGCTGGATCAGCGCCCGGCGGCTTGAACGCTCAATCAATAGTCATG
>JAYVMM010000811.1:0-3859 GCA_043758975.1 Planctomycetota bacterium
GTGCTCGGCACGGTGCCCTGGCTGAAGAAGCGCACCTGCTCAGGGGCCAGGCCGAACCAGCCATTGGCCTGGAAGAACTCGCGCGTCTCGCTGTCGGTCATCGGGCTGGTCATGACCAGGAAGGGCAGCGCGCGGGCGAGGCGGCGCGAGAGCGCGAGCACCTTCTCGGCCTGCAGCTGGTAGATGCTCTTGCCGGAGTGGGGGGCGATGGGGAAGCAGCCCTTGGGCGCGCTCGAGCCCAGGCGCGTGCCCTGGCCGCCGGCGACCATCAGCACCGCCGCCGCGCCGGCGCGGTAGGCCTCCTCGCCGCGCGCGCTCAGGGCCTTTTCGCGCGCCGCGCGCTCAGTCAGGGTGATGACCCGGCTGGCGCCCACCGCCCCGCTCGGCGGTGGGCCGGCAGGATGGGCGAGTTCGTCCCAGGCGATCTCCTGCAAGCGGGCGAGGTAATGCTCGCGCTCGCCGGCGGGCAGCTCGGCGACCCCAGTGAGGAGGTGGCTCTGGCCGTGGGCGGTGAGGGATTCGCTGAGGACGAAGGGGTCGACCATGGCGCGGCTCCGCAGTGGTCGGGATGGTGGCTTCTGGAGGCGGGGGTCAAGCCGGCGCGCACGGCACAGGCCGGCAACGCAGCGACGCCGCAGGGGTGCTGCGGCGTCGGCGGAAACGGTCGCGGAAGGGAGGACGGCGGCGGGGGCCGCGGTCCAGGAGCTCAGGTCGCGGCGGGGGCAGCGGCGCCGGCTACGGCGTCGGCGGGTGCGGCGACCACATCGACGAAGCGGTTGCGGAACTGCACCACGCCTTCGCCGAGGGCGAAGATGGTGTAGTCCTTGCCCAGGCCCACGCCGCGACCGGGCTTGAACTTGGTGCCGCACTGGCGCAGGATGATGCCGCCAGCCTTGACGGCCTGGCCGCCATAGACCTTGATGCCGCGCTTCTTAGGATTCGAATCGCGACCGTTCTGGGTCGAACCGGTACCCATCTTATGTGCCATAGCGAAACCTCATTGGGAACGTGAACGTGCAGGTGGGAGGGGCGACACGTTAATGTCCGATAGGGGGTTGGCAAGCAGCGAGTTGCCGCTGTGGCGCGGTAGCCGGGGCGGGTCAGGCCGGGGCGGGCAAGCGACGCCGATCTTTACCCGCGCCTGCTGATGCCAGCGGGCGCCTGCCGGTGCCTGCTGGCGCCCGCTGGCATCAGCGGGCATCCCCCTTTGGTTCGCCTGCTGACCGCGCTATGCTCCCACGCCAATGGACATGCGACGCCCGGTACGGGTGGTGGTGGCCGGTTGCCTGGCGGTAGGCGCCGTCCTGCTCCTGCTCGCGCTCGCCAGTTACGCTCACCCGCAGATCATCGGCGGGTCCGAGGGCAAAAACCTCATGGGCCTGGCCGGGGCGTGGATCGCCCACGGCTTCATCCTGCTCTGGGGGGTGGTGGCCTTTCTGCCGCCGCTCCTGCTGCTCGGCTATGCGGTGGCGATCTGGCGCGAAGCCGAGCTCGACAACCTCGGACGCCGCTTCACCGGCGCGGTCATCCTGGTGCCGGCCTTGTGCGGGCTGGTCCACCTGCTGCCGCTCACCGCCGAATGCGAAGGCCTGCTGCTGCGCTGGGATCAGCTCCAGTTCGGCGGCCTGGGCGGCAGCCTCGGGCGCTTCCTGTGCGCGCGCGCCGGCACCTTCGACACCGTGACCGCCAACGGCCTACTGGTGCAGAACCTCGACGTCGCCGGCGCCGCCCTGGTGCTGCTGTGCCTGGCCTGCGCCGGGCTCCTGCTCATGCACATCGGCCTGCGCGGCCTGCTCCGGCGGCTGTGGAACGCCGTGCATTCGTGGAAGCAGGCGCCGGCGCTGCCGATGCCCGAGCGCCCCGGGCGGGTCAAGCCGCCCTTCGTCCCCGGCCCCTCCGGGCCGGTGGTCAAGAACCGCGCCACCACCTCGATCCACGAGATCACCCGGCGCATCGCCGAGGAGGAGGGCGGGGCGATGCCCGATGCCGAAGCCCTGCTCGAGAAGATCCGCCAGCAGCGCCGCTCGCTGCAGGGCGGCACCGAGGAGCTCCCGGCCTGGACGCCGCCGGCACCCACCCGGGAGGAGCCGCCGGTTGCACCGGCCACTCCTGTAGCGGGTGCTGCAGGAGTCCCGCCGGCGGCAGGAGCGGCGCCGACCCCGCGCGAGGCTACCGCGCCTGCGCCCACGCCGTCGCCGGCCAAGCCCAAGGCGGAGCGCGCGCGCGCGCTCAGGCGCGGCGAGACCGGACTGGACGGCTACATCCTGCCGAGCGCCGACCTGCTCGACGAGATGCCGGAGAAGCGCGCTGCCGAGCACGAGCAGGAGAAGGCGCAGATCGCGCGCGCCATCGAGGAGGTGTTCTCGCACTTCGACGTCGCGGTGCAGGTGGTCAATGCCACCCGCGGCCCGGTGGTGACGCAGTACGAGATCCGCCTGCTCGACCAGGGCATGCGCGTGCAGAAGGTCGAAGGCTTCGAGAAGGACCTGGCGATGAAGCTGGGCACCGAGGGCATCCGCATCGTCGCCCCGCTGCCGAACAAGACCACCATCGGCATCGAGGTGCCGAACCGGGTCAAGGAGGCGGTGGTGATGCGCGACCTGGTCGAGGAGGTCGACCCCTCGACCATGGCGCTGCCGGTCATCCTCGGGCGCGACGTGGTCGGGCGCCCGCTGGTCAGCGATCTCGCCAAGATGCCGCACCTGCTGGTCGCCGGCGCCACCGGCATGGGCAAGTCGGTGTGCATGAATGCGATGATCTGCTCGATCCTGCTGTTCAAGTCGCCCAAGGAAGTGCGCTTCATCATGGTCGACCCCAAGATGGTCGAGCTCGCCGGCTATGAGGACATCCCGCATCTCCTCACCCCGCCGATCACCGAGATGACCAAGGCGCACGCCGCCCTCGAGTGGGCCTGCCGCACCATGGACGAGCGCTACGAGGCGCTGCGCCTGACCGGGGTGCGCGACATCAAGGCCTTCAACGACCTCGGCGAGGAGGAGATCCGCTTCCGCCTGGCCAAGAAGGAGCTCACCCTCGAGAGCATCTCCGGCGGCGGCGCGCGCATGGAGTACATCGTGGTCCTGGTCGACGAGTACGCCGACCTCATGATGGTGAACAAGGAGGTCGAGAAGTCGATCGTGCGCCTGGCGGCCAAGAGCCGCGCCTGCGGCATCCATGTCATTCTCACCACCCAGCGCCCGTCGGCCGACGTGGTCACCGGACTGATCAAATCCAACCTGCCCTCGCGCATTTGCTTCCGCGTGGTCGACAAGTCGAACTCGCGCGTGGTCCTGGATGTCAGCGGGGCGGAGAACCTGCTCGGCAAGGGCGACATGCTCTTCCTCCAGCCCGGTACCAGCGCGCCGGTGCGCGGGCAGGGGGTGTGGCTGAAGGACTCGGAGATCAACGCCATCATCGAGCACGCCAAGGCCCAGGGCTCGCCGACTTACGACGAAGAGGTGCTGCGCGTCGGCGCGGTGAACATGGAGGGGGGCGGCGCGAGCGGCTCGGCCAACGGCAGCGACTGGATCGCAGACCGCCAGTTCCACGAGGCGGTGCAGTCGATGTACCGCTACAACCGCTCGGGCGCCGACTTCTTCCGGCGCAAGCTCAACATCGGCTACAACAAGGCCACCGCCTACGTCGAGCAGCTCGAGGATCTCGGCTTCATCGGCCCGCAGAAGGGCACCGCGGCGCGCGAGATCATCAAATCATGGGATGACTGGATCGAAAGCCTCAAGGGCAATGGGGTGAGCTGGGACGAGGAGGACGAGCTGTACCACAATCCGGTGGAGCTGAGGCAGTAGAGCGGTTGACGCTCGGCGGCGTAGCGAACCGCGCTACGGCCACCACGGATCGC
>JAYVMM010000812.1:0-8612 GCA_043758975.1 Planctomycetota bacterium
CGCCCTTGAGCGGCTCGAGGATCTGCGGCGGGGCGCTGAGGAAGGTGGCGGGGTCGCTGGGCCAGAAGCGCTCCATGATCACGCCGTGCGGCATGTACATCCAGCCGATGCGCAGGGGCGGCTTGTAGACCTCGCCCTTGGGCGGGTCGGCCCAGCCCATGGTCTCGAGCAGCGGCAGGGCGAGGGCCGCGCCCAGGCCGCGCAGGCAGGTGCGGCGATCGATCAGCCAGTCATTTCGCATGGGATGGTCCTGCCGGGTCGTTCTGGCGGCGGTTGGTGAAAGGATAGCTGGTCACCACCGCGGTGACCAGGGTCTGCATGCGGTAGCCGTCCTTGGCCACCGCCGCCGCGATCTGGTCGGTTATGATCTCGTCGTAGCCCTCGAGCTGGCGGCAGAGGGCGTAGGAGAGCAGCTTGCCGGCGAGCGCCTTGCTGAAGTCATCGCTGCGCGCGGCGATGATCGCCTTGAGCTCCTTGGGGGTGCTGAAGCGGTGGTCGCCCGGCAGCTCGCCGGTGGCGTCGATCGGCCCGCTGGAGTCGTCCTTGTCGCGCCAGCGCCCGATGGCGTCGAAGTTCTCCAGCCCGAAGCCGATCGGATCGAGCACTTTGTGGCAGCTGGCGCATACCGCATCCTTGCGGTGCAGCTCGGTGCGCTGGCGCAGGGTCATGGCCGCCACCTTCTTGGGATCCTGTTTATCCAGCGCGGGGACGTTGGGCGGCGGTGGCGGCACGTGCTCGCCGAGCACTTGCTCGAGCACCCAAACGCCACGGTTGACCGGGCTGGTGCGGTTGGGGAAGGACGAGGTCGCCAGCACGCCGGGCATGCTGAGGATGCCGCCGCGGTTGGCGTCGCTGAGCTGGACCTTGCGCATCTCCGGCCCGCTCACTGTGCGCTCGAGGCCGTAGATCGCCGCGAGCGGGCCATTGAGCCAGGTGTAGTCGCAGTCGATGAAGCTCTTGATGCTGCGGTTCTCGTGCAGGATGTCGTTGAACAGCAGGCGCGCCTCGTCGTACATCGCGCTCCGCAAGCCCGGGGTCATGAGCGGGAACTTGGCGGTGTCGAAGGCCTTGGCGCTGAGCTTGTCGAGGCCGAGCCATTGCGACCCGAAGCCGTCGAACAGCGCGCGCGCGCGCGGGTCGCCGAGCATGCGCTTGGCCTGCTTCGCCAGTACGACGTGGTCGTGCAGGGTGCCGGCGTCGGCGAGCGCGCTGAGCTCGGCGTCGGGCATGGTCGCCCACAGGAGGTAGGACAGCCGCGCGGCCAGCTGGTGGTCGCCGAGCGGGACGATGTTGGGGCTGTTGTCGGTCTCGGGATCGGGGGTGATGAAGAGGAACTGGGGCGAGACCAGGATCGCCTTGAGCACCTGGCGCATGGCCTCGTCGTGCGCCTTGCCGGCGCCGGTCATCATGGTGTAGACGCGCATCAGCACATCGACCTCGCCGACCGTCGGCGGGCGGCGGTAGGCGGTGCGGGCGATTTTCTCCGCCGCCTGGCGCGCCGCCGCGCTGGCATCCTGCCCGGCGGCGGGCCCAGGCCCGAACAGCCGCTGCTGGGTTGGCGTCGGCGGCTTGCCGGCGGGCGCGAGCACGCGCGTCAGCGCATCGTTGGCGATGGACAGGTACTGCTCGGTGAGCAGGGGCGAGAAGGTGTTGGTGTAGCCGGCGCCGAAGACCTCGTCCGGCAGGTCGCGGGCGATCGCCGCATCGACCCCGAGCAGGTCGTGCAGGGTGTTGGCGTACTCGATCTTGTTGAGGCGGCGGATGACGAAGGTGCCGGGATCCTTGGCCGCGAGGTTCTTGATCCCGGCCACCCAGTCTAGGAACACCTGGCGTTCCTGCACCGAGGGTTGCTTGGTCTCCTTGTCCGGCGGCATGTCGTGCGACTTGATGTTGACCACCGCCTTCGCCCACAGCGGGCGGAACGAGGTCGCACCCGGGTTCTTCTCGGCATATTGGAAGGTCACGCCGCCCTTCTTCTTCTCCTCGCCGTGGCACTTGGTGCAGTAGTTGGCGATGAAGGGGACGATCTGCTCCTTATGCACCTTGAGCTCGGTGGTGCGCAGGGCGGCGAGCTCAGCGTCGCCATCGCCTTCGGCGCCGGCGGCGCGCGCCAGGGCGAGGCCGGTGGCCAGCATGCACGCCAAAGCCAGGCGCGTGCGCGCGGGGCGGACGCTGGCAGACGGGGGAGGTGATGGACGGAGTCGGAGGCGCATGCCGAGTCTACCTCGTAGGACTACGCCAGGCCGACACGGGTGTTGACCCTGCCCGACCCGGGATTCCACCAGAGACATCGCTTCAAGTGCAGACAGGAGATTATCTTGCGCCAGGGCGGGGCATCCGCCTCCGGGCCGCTTCTGGCGGGGCGTGGCGGGGCGCGCACGGAGCGCGCACGGAACGCGGCGCCGTGCATCTCTATGGCGACGGCGGTCCCGGGCTCACGCGCCGTTCGGGCGCCGGGCGGGTCAAGGTCGTGGATCGGGGAGTCAGCGCGTGGCGGCGAAGGCCGCGAGCGCCCAGCTGACGATCGGCGCCGGATCCTTCAGGCTGTGCGGGTGGTGGTCGCCGCCGGGCTTGAGGATGAGCTGCACGGTGCCGCCGAGGGCGCGGTAGCGCTCCACCAGCTGTCCGCCGTTGGTCGGGTAGGGCACCGACTGGTCGGCATCGCCGGCGATGAGCAGGATGGGGAGGTGGGCGGTGGCCAGCCCTTGCAGGTGGTCGAGCGGGCCCTGGTCGTAGGTCAGCACGCTCTCCTCCGTGAGGTTGTAGTTGCCGAGGACGGTTTTCCAGACCACCAGCTGCTCAGGGGTGCGCTCCTTGTGCGCGATGCTGCGCAGGTCGCACATCGGCGCGTCGAGATAGAGTCCGCCGGCATGCTCGGGATGGGCGACGGCGCAGGTCAGCGCCAGGGTGCCGCCGCGGCTGAAGCCTTCGAGCAGCGGCTTGGGCGACAAGGCGTAGGTGGTGGTCAGCACCCGGTAGCAGGTCTCCCAGGCGGCAACCCCGGCAGGGCCGCCGAAATGCCCGGCGGCGTCGCTGGCGTGCACCACATGCCAGCCCAGGGCGAGGAGGGCGAGATCGCCCTGGGGTTCATGGTCAAAAAATTCGCAGCGCCAGATCCAGGGGCGTCCGGCGGCGGCTTCCTTGGGCTCGACCACCAGCAGGTGCTGGCCCTCGGCGACGAAGGTGTGCTTGGCGAAGCCGCGGTAGTCGCTGGACGGAGGGGGGAAGCTCGCCGGTTCGGCGCCGAGTGCGCAGCTGGCGAGGCTCGCTTGCGCGACCATGCCGAGAAGGCCGACCATGCTGACAATGCCGATATAGCCAACACAGTCGAGCACGCCGGGCGTGCCATCGGAGCGGGATGAGCAGGGGCTGAGGAGGCGGGACATGGGCATGACCTGGACGGTGGGTGGCGCGGGCGCGGGTGAGGAGGCGAAGGAAGGGGAGGGGATACGCCGGGGGTGGCGGCTCATTGCGAGAATACCAGCAGGGCGGCATGGGTGCCGGGGTTGACGCGCACCGAAAGCGAGACGAAGAGCGCGTTGATGCCCCAGCGTTCGGCGAGCGCGGCGCAGAGGCGTTGGCGCACCGCGTCGTCGCAGGGGGTCTCCTTGGTGATGCTCAGGGTATTGAGCAGCTGCTGCACGTCGGGCTTGGCCAGGCCCGGCGCCTGCGCGCTGTCGATGGTGACCAGGCTGCGTGCGGTGACGGAGTAGACCAGGCGCGCGCCGCCGGGCAGCGCGGCGGCGGTGGCCTTGACCTGCGCCTCGAGGTAGCCCAGGTCCCTCAGCGCATCCACGATGGTCGCGCAGTCGCTGGCCTGGAGCTCCTTGGTGCAGGCGGCGCCGGCCTTCTCCTCGAGGGTTACGAGCAGCGCTTCGGGCGCGACCCCGGTCGGCAGGCCGGTGATCGCCACCGTGCCGACGGTCTGCGCCGCTGGCGCGGCGCCGGCGCACAGCAGGAGGCAGCAGGCCGCGCGCCAGCTGGTCAGGCGGACGCCCGTTTCCCGGTGGGCAGCGCCCGGCTCAGGCATTCGCCAGCTCCTGCAGCACGCCGGTGGAGTCGGCGAAGCACTCGAGCTCGATGCCCAGGCATTGCATCATGGTGAGGTAGAGATTGCACAGCGGCGTCTTCTCCTTGAGCATCACCGTGCGCCCAGGTTTGAGCCCGCCGCCGCCGCGACCGGCGAGGATGATGGGCAGGTTCTCGCGCGCGTGGGTGTTGCCGTCGGCGAGCGCGCTGCCCCAGAACACCAGGCTGTCGTCGAGCAGGGTGCGTCCGTTGGCCTCCTTGATCGCCTTCATGCGCGTCAGCAGATAGGCCACCTGCTCGGCGTGCCAGACGGTGATCTTCTTGTAGTTGGCGAGGTTCTGCGCGCTCTCGGTATGGTGCGAGGCCTCATGGTGGGTGGCCTTGACACCATCGATGAAGGAGTAGTTGATGTCGTTGCGCTCGTTGCCGAACATGAAGGTCGCCACCCGCGTCGAGTCGGTCCAGAAGGCGAGGGTGAGGATGTCGAGCATCAGCCGCGTGCGGGTGGTGTGATCCTTGCCGTCGAAGGCCACCACCATGTCGGCGAGCTGGCCGACCGCATGGGTGGCCGCGGGATCGATGCGCCGCTCCTTGGCCAGCTCGCGGATCTCGCGATCGAGCTGGCGCTCGACATCGCGCACCGAGGTCAGGTAATCGTCGAGCTTGCGCTGATCGTTGACCGAGACCTTCAGGCGCAGGGCGGTGGCATCATTGAGCACGTCGTCGAGCACGCTCTTGCGGTCCTCGTCGCTGAGCGGCGCCGTCACCATAGCCCCGCCCGCCTTCGCGGTCGGTGAGCTGGCGGCGCGGAAGAGGCGGTCGAAGGCGCGCTTGGCATCGATCTCGTTCGGCACCGGGGTGGTCGGCGTGCTCCACGAAAGCTGGTTGTTGTACATGCGCGCCCAGCCCGAGTCGACCCCACCCACCGGCGCCTGCATGCCGAGGTGGAGCGAGGGGAAGCGGGTGACCGCGCCGGTGCAGCGCGCCGCCAGCTGGTCGGCCGAGATGCCGCCGACGTCGATGTTGGCGCCGGCGGTCTTCTTCGGCACTGTGCCGGTGAAGAGGTTGGTCTCGTTGGCGTAGTGCGAGATGCCGTCAGCGGTCGCCGCCTTGTTCCACAGGTTGCCAAGCACCATGAAGTCGCCGGTGAGCGCCTGCAGCGGCCTCAGCATGGGCTTGAGCTCGCCCAGCGGCCCGGGCCCATCGGGCTGCCACTCCTTGCGGTAGGTGCCGCAGGGCTGGTTGATCAGCAGCATACGCACTGGGGTGCGCGGCGGGTGGAAGCGCGGCTCACGGCCTGCTCCCGCGGCGGGGTCGGCGGCGGCACCCGTTTCCGGCGCCATCACCTCAAGCAGCGGCAGGGCGATGGCGGCGGCCGACATGCCGCGCAGCAGGGTGCGGCGGGAGATCCTGGCGGAGGTGGGCATGGCGGCGCTCCCGGGATGGGCCGGCGCTCAGCCCGGCCATATTATAGCAGCAATGCCCTAACTCAAATGCAGCCCGACATCCTCAAATGTCATGATTCCTAGCCGGTGTCGTCAAAGGTCGAAAGCCATGGCCGCATCGTGGGATGGCCCGCGACCGGGTGGGTGGGAACAGGCGCGCGGTCGCGCAGGCGGTCAGGGGGCGTCAAACTGCACCCATTCCAGGCTCACCGCGGTGGTCGCCCCGCGCAGGAACACCAGGCAGAGATCGCCATGCGCCGGCTTGGCGGCAATGAGCTTGGCGCTCGCCTCGGCGTACTTGTCGCCGCTATTGGTCAGCGCGATGGTGCCGAGGAGATCGCCGCCGGGCGACCCCGCCCGCAGTTCGATGGTCCCGCCGTCGCCGGCACTGGACGCACGCACGGTGACTCCACCACAGTCGCCCAGGTTGAGGCCGCTGAACTTCAGCCAGTGCTTGTCCTCGATCGCTCCGACGCGGAAGGCGCTGACCTTGGGGCCATGGAGCTCGTCGGCGAGCTTGGCCTCGAGGCGGCGCGCGCGTAGCAGCACGGTGGCGCTGCTGGTGAGGGCGCCGACCGGCGGGCGCCCGGCGTCGGTGTAGCTGGCGGAGAGTGTGCAGGCGACGGCCTGGTCCTTGGGCGCTATCAGCTGCCCGCTGATGCCGCGCGCCATGCCGGGCGAGGGCTTGCCGGCTTCCAGGCTGTAGATCCAGCGCACCATGATGTGCAGTTCGTCCTGGCTGTGCTGGGCGTGCGGCAGCATGCCGACCTGGCCCCACACCCCGGTGGAGCCCTTGAGCACGCGCTCCACCGATTCGTCCTCGGCGCCCGCGACGCCGCGGTACTTGTCCGCCACCTTGATCAGCGGCGGGCCGATCAGCTGCTGCTCGACCGCATGGCAGTTGAAGCAGTCGCTGGCCTTCATGAGTGCCAGGCCGGGCTCGGTTTCGGCCACCTTGCCGTCGGCACTGCGCCAGGAGGCGCTGACCAGGGTGCGCCCGCTCATCTCGTCGCCCTTGGTGGCGGAGTCGCCGTCTTCGGCGTCGCTGATGGCGACCTGGTAGGCGATGGGTTGACCGGGGGTGAAGAAGTCGCCGTTCTGCGGATGCTCGAAGCGCACCACCGGCGGGGTGTTGCCGACCGCCACCGCCACGCTCGCGCTCGCCACTCCGCCTTTGGCGTCGGTGACCTGGAGCACCGCCTGATAGTTGCCGAGCTCAGCGATGGTGACCTTGGCGCTGGCGCTCTTGGCGATCACCTTGTCGCCCGGCTGCAGCTTCCATTCATACTTCAGGCTGCCGCCCTCCATCGACTTGGAGCCTTCGGCGGAGAGCTCGACGGTGAGCGGTTCGTGCCCGGCGGCATTCTTGGCGCTGGCCTTGGCGATGGGCGCGACGATGCCCCATTGGTAGGAGATGCGGATGAGCTTGGAATCCTTGTTGCCGCCCCAGGTCGAGCCGTAGTCGAACAGGTAGAGCGCCCCGTCGGGACCGAACTGCATGTCCTCCGGGCGGCGGATCTGGAAGCGCCCGCTGCCGTCGTCGCCGGTCTTGTAGGCCACCCGCACCGAACTGATGAAGGGTTCGATGCCCAGCATGTGGGCGTCCTTGTCCAGTCGCACCCACTTGATGAAGGGGCGCTCCCAGTCGTAGATCAGCAGGCAGCCGTCGACGCTGTCGGGGAAGCAGCCGGTGGTGCGCAGCTTGGCGTCGAAGTGGTAGACCGGGCCGCCGCAGGCGACGCGTCCGCCGCTGCCAAGGGCGGGGAACTCCTTCGAATCGCCGTAGGGGTACCACAGCAGGGGCAGCACCACCGGCGGCAGCTCCTTCAGGCCGGTGTTGTTGGCGCTGAGGTTGAGCGGTTTTAGAAGATCGAACTTCGACCCCGACTGCTTGCTCTCGAAATTGTAGGCGACGTAGGCTTGGCCGCCGCGCGAGTAGGGCCAGCCGAAGTTGCCGGGCTTGCGCACCTGGTTGATGGTGTCGTAGCCCGCCGGTCCGCGCTGGGCGTTCTCGCCGCCGGCATCGGGTCCGACGTCGCCGACGTAGACGATGCCGCTCTTGTGGTCGATGTTGAAGCGCCAGGGGTTGCGGAAGCCCATGGCGTAGATTTCGGGCCTGGTGCCGGTGAGGCCGGGCTTGAAGAGGTTACCGCTCGGGATGTCGTAGCCGCCGTCGGCGCGCGGCTTGATGCGCAGGATCTTGCCGCGCAGGTCGTTGGTGTTGCCGGCGGACTTCTGCGAGTCCCACGGGTCGCGGTTGGAGCGGTCGTCGAGCGGGGCATAGGCGTCGGAGGCGAAGGGGTTGGTGTTGTCGCCGCTTGAGGCATAGAGGCAGCCGTCCGCTCCGAAGCGCAGGCAGCCGGCGTGGTGGCAGCATTCCTTGCGCTGCTCGGCGTAGGTGAGCAGGTCCTTGCGGCTGGCCATGGCCAGGGTGTTGCCCATGAGGGTGAAGCGGCTGATGCGCTGGCCGACGAAGTCGGGCGGCGAATAGAGCAGGTAGACCCAACCATTGGCGGCGAACTGCGGATCGAGGACCATGCCGAGCATGCCGTTCTCGTTGCCGCCGACCACCGGGACCGCGCCGGCGACGGTGACCTGCTTGGTGTCGGGGTGGTAGATCTTCAGCGTGCCGCCGATCTCGATGAAGACGATGCGCCCGTCAGTGGCGATATCGAGCTGCATCGGCTGCGGGATGTCCTCGATCAGGGTGTCGATCTTGTAGCGGGCGTCCGGCGCTGCATCGGTCGCCGGCGCGGTGGCGGCCTGGGCCCGGGAGGCGCACGCCAGCGCACACAGCAGCAGGCACCAGGCCGGGAGCGACGGCAGCCAGCGCACGGCGGCGGCAGCAGGGATGACGGCAGGCGTGGTCATGACGGGATCCAGGCGGGGAGGACGGCGGGAGACGCGCGGCGCACGGGCCGGGGCGGTACGGGAAAACACCGGGAAGTCCCTGAGTAAAGCGCTTCCACAGACACTTCTACAGTATCGCGCGGCGACCGCAAACATGTCAGGCCCGCTGCCCGGGAGGCCGCGCATCTCCGCTTCCGTGCTGCCGGCGGCGCAGCGGGTGGGTCAGACGGCGCTGCAAATCGTACGCTCCGGGTGGACGCCAGGGCTGGACCTGGGCCGGATCGTCAG
>JAYVMM010000813.1:0-3595 GCA_043758975.1 Planctomycetota bacterium
GCGGTGGGGACGTGGTCGTACAGCGATTCCCAGCCCCTGGTGGCGGCCGCCTTCGGCGCCGGTCAGCTCGACCTCGAAGCCTTCATCGACATCCTCGACCGCGAGGTCATCCCGGCGGTGATGCGCGTGCCCGGGGTCGCCAACGCCAGCCACAACCTCGATGGCAACGGCAGCCTGCTGATCTCTTTCGACCCCATCCGCGCCACCGCCACCAGGACCAATGTCGAGACCGCAATCTCGCACCTCGGCGCGGCGGCGCCGGTGGCCTTCACGGTGCCGAGCGTCAGCGGCGGCATGCGCCGCGAGGAGGTGGTGCGCGTGCGCAGCTCTGACCTCAGCGCCGCCGGGCTGGGCGCCATGGCCATCGCCAGTGGCACCCAGCTCGCCGACGTCGCCGGGGTGATGCGCCAGCCGCCGTCCTACAACCGCTGGATCATGGTCAACGGGCATGCCGGCGCATCGCTCAAGGTGTTCGCCGCCCCCGACGCCAACGCCTACCGCACCTCGTTCGAGGTGGTCCAGGTGCTCGAACGCGAAAGCCGGCGCTTAGGCATACCGATGACCGTGCAGACCGCCAACCACCGCGAGATCGAGGCCGCCGCCCATGAGCTCCTGGTTGCCGCGCTGTGGGGCGGGCTGTTCTCGGCACTGTTCCTGGTGCTCTTCCTCGGGCGGGTGCGCCTGGCCCTGGTGGTGTGCGCGGCGCTGCCGCTGTCGATGGCGCTCGCGCTCCTGGTGATGGCATGCATGGACAACCGCATGAACCTCTTCACCCTGATGGGCTTCCTGCTCGCCACCGGCATGGTCATCGACAATGCCATCGTGGTCGGCGAGTCGCTGATGCGCGCACGCGATGTACGCGAGCGCCGCGCGCGCGCGCGCGCGCTCGCGCAGGCGGTCTCGGCGGTGGCGATGGCGATCGTGGTCAGCACCCTGACCACCATCGCCATGTTCCTGCCCATGGCGGTGGTCGGCGATGCCGGATTGCGCCCGCTGCTGATGTCGCTCGGCAAGCCGATCGTATGGAGCCTGTGCGGCAGCCTGGCGGTGGCGCTGATCGTGGTGCCGATGGCCTTCCCGCGCATCTACCCCAACGGCCTGGCGACCCGCCGCCGGAGCGGGCCCGGGCATGCGCGCTGGCTGCTCGCGAGCGAGCGCATCTACGGGCTGACGCTGGCCTGGCTGCTGGTGCGTCCGGCGCTCAGTGTCGCCCTGGTGCTGCTGCTGGTGGTGCCGGCCGGACTGTGCTGCTGGCTGCTGCCCAAGGTCGCCGAGGATGACGCCGAGGATCAACGCCAGATCCAGCTCGACGCCAGGATCCGCGGCTCCCCCGGCCAGCCGGCGATCGCCGCCGCCTTCGCAACCTGGCAGCGCCAACTTCAGGAGCATGCGCACGAGCTGGGCATCGTCTCCTGCGTCGAGGACTATGGCCTGAACGACGGCAGCGTGAGCGTCTACCTCGAGCCCATCGACCGCCTCGGGCGCAGCAGCGCGCAGATCCAGGAGAGCATCATCAGCGTGCTCACCCCGCAGGTCGCGGTGGTGCTCGATGAGCACATCAACCGCGCCTCGAGCCGGGCGGTGGTGCTGCCCGATCCGGCCAAGCCCGGGGCGGTCAGTGCGCCCACCCCGGCGGCCAAGGAGGCGCAGAACATGTGGGGGCCGAACCGCTTCGATTTCCGCATCAACGCCCCGGACGAGGCGGGCTGCGACGAAGCCTGGCTGCGCCTGCGCGCGATGCTCGCGCGCACCCCCGGGGTGATCAACCCCGGCCCCCTGCCCAACGATCCGCCGGCTCAGCTTGAACTCGCCCTCACCACCGACGCCGAAGAGCGCGGTTGGCGCGCCGACGCCGTCGCCACCCAGGTCACCCGCTTCGGCGGCTCGCGCATGCTCACCACCCTGCCCGACGGCTGGCTCCTGCGCGTCGGGCCGGTAGCGGACCGCACGCGTACGCTCGACCGCCTGCTCGCCTCGGAGGTGCGCCTGGCGGAGAACCAGGGCAGCGATCGCCTGGAGAACCTGGTGCAGCGCAGCAGCGCGCCCAACCAGCTGGAGATCCGCCGGCGCGACGGCATGAGCCAGCGCATCGTGTGGTGCCTGGTCGAACCGGAGGCGCGTGAGCAGCTCATCGAGCGCATGCCCCTGCTCGCCGAGCAGGCCGACCTGCCGGCGGGTGCCACCGTCACCCTCAGCCACTGGGATCAGCACATGCGCGAGACCAAGCAGGCGATGGTGTTCGCGATGTACCTCTCGATCGGCATCATCTACCTGCTCATGGGCATCCTCTACGAGTCCGCGGTCGCGCCCCTCGCGCTCATGCTGACGGTGCCCCTGGCCATGATCTGCGTCATCGCGGTGTTCAGGGCGGTGGGCCTGGCGGTCGACCAAATGGCGATGCTCGGGCTGTTCCTGCTCGTCGGCATCGTGGTCAACCATGGCGTGGTGCTGGTCGACCGCATCGGCAAGCGCGTGCCGATGGCGCGGCTCGACCTGTTCGGCGAGGCGCGCCGGCACCGACGGGCGCTGGTGGCGGTGGCGGCGGCGGCGCGCCACCGCTTCACCCCGGTGCTGCTCACCAGTCTGACCACCATCGCCGGGGCGGTGCCGATGGCCTTCAGCCATGGCCGGCTCAACAGCAGCCCGATCAGCGGCTTGGGGCGTGCCCTGGCGATCGGGCTGACCTGCGGGCTGCTCTTCACCCTGGTGGTGGTGCCGATCGTCTACCATTGGCTTGGCGAACTCCGCAGCGCCATGCTGCGGCTGGCGCGCAGCGTCTGAAACGATAGGCCATGATCTCGGCAACACCCTATGACTCCGGAAGTACTGTCTACGTGTCCAGCCTGCCCGCCTGTCGCACCATGACCCTGCTGCTCGCGCTGCTCCCCTGCGCGCTGTGCGCGGGCGAGGACGCCCAGCCGGCGGCGGCGCCACCACATCACTGGCTCGATCCGCTACTGCTCGCCGCCAGCGAGCTGGCCAGGCAGCAGCCATTGGTGGTGATCGCGCGGCGCGAGGAGAGCCGCAGCCTGCTCGCCGCGGCCCAGATCGAGGCGCGCTGGGGGCCCCAGCTCAACGTCAATACTACGGTCGACGAGAACCACCGCCTCTCCAACAGCTTCGTCGAAGGCTTCGGCATCGTCCGCGACCGCACCACCACCGCCACCGCCGGGCTGGCCGAGAACCTCGACACCGGCACCACGGTGACCATCCAGGCCGGGACCTCGCGCGCCGACACCACCAGCGCGGGCGCGATCTTCGACACCTTCTACACCAGCAGCGTCCAGCTCATCGTCACCCAGTCGCTGCTCCAGGGCGGCAGCCGCGAAGCCAACATCGCCGACCTCATCTCCGCGCGCGAGACCCTGGCAGGCAACCGCGAGGCCACCCTGCAGAGCCTGGAAACCCTGCTCGAGGGCCTGGGCGAGGAGTGGGTCAACGACGCCCAGCGCGAGAGCGAAGTGCTGCTGCGCCGCGCCCGCCTGGCCGCCTCCCAACACAGCCTCGAGACCGCCGAAGAGCGCGTCAAGCAGGGCCTCGACCGCAAGCTCAGCGTGCTCTCGCTGCGGCGCGACCTCGCCACCCAGGACGCCGC
>JAYVMM010000814.1:0-2781 GCA_043758975.1 Planctomycetota bacterium
GATGCAGGGCCGCGACCTGCTGGCCCTCGCCCGACAACACCACCAATCCCAGCCCGTGGCGGGCGACATCGATTCCCAGAAAGTAAGCAGGTGGTGCCATTGGTATGGATCGGACGCGATGCTATGTCAAAATGTTGCAATCGTCAAGGGGAACAGCACTTGAATTTGGCATCTGCGCCCCATTCCTGACCACCGAGCTGGACCAGCGCCTACCGAAGCCTGCCGCTGCGCTGCTTGCATCGCGCCCCGGTTGGCCACCCTGGACGGCGTACCGAGGGAGGCGCCGCTGGGCCGCAGGTCGCCCGCGGAGCGCGCCGCCCCGCTGTATGATGCCAGGTGCGCTCCGGCGCGGCGGTGGCCTCGAACAGCCCGCCCGGGCGGGACCTTGGTGGAAGCCGCGCTGCCTAGGCGCGCGCGCCAGCCCGGAGGGGCACAGAAGGGGAGCCATGCCGACCACGACCTTCATTTTGTGCGCCACCGTCGCCCTCGCCCTCGCCGGGCTGGCCAGCGTCGCTGCCGACGAAGTCTACCTGCGCGATGGCCGGGTGCTCGAGGGCGAGGTGATCTCCGCCCCCGAGGCCGCGGTGGTCGACCTGCGTGCCGGCTCCGGGACTTTGGTTGCGATCTCCCATTTCGAGCGCTCGCAGGTGCTGCGCATCACCTACGGCGTGACAGCGCACGAAATCGCCCTGAGCCAGCTGCGTACCCGTCGCGCCGCCCTCGGCAGCGGCGGCGAAGCCGAGGACTGGTGGGCGCTCAGCCAGCAGGCACGCGCCGCCGGCGACGCCCTGATGGCCAAGGAATGCGCCGCCGAGGTCATGGCGCGTGACCGCGACCATGCAGAGGCGGCCAAGCTGCTCGGCCTGAGCCGCTCGCACGGGATCTGGATGCGCGCCAACGAAGTGGCCACCGCGCGCGGCGAGGTGCTCTTCCGCGGTCGCTGGATGAGCTGGGGCGAGCGCGAGCAGCTGCTCGCCGAGGAGGCCAGGGCGCGCGCCCAGGAGCTCGCCGAGCTCAAGGCGCGCGAGGACGCCCGGCGCATCGCCGCTGCCCAGGCCAACGTCGAGGCCGGAGGCGGTCTGGCGGCGGAGACCATTCTGCAGCCCGGCTACTCGCAGCCCGGCTACCGCCAGCCCTACGTCCCGCTCTACCCGGTGCAGCAGAGCGGCGTGTCCTTCGGCGGCACTGGCGCCAGCTTCGGGCGTTCGCTCTACTGGCAGAATGCCTATGCTCCGCCCTGTGGCCCGTTCATCGGCGTGCACGCGAGTAGCTGGGGGGTGAATTCCTCCTGGTCGTTCAACTGGGGCTTCTAGCTGGGCTTGGAGCTCGCGCGGCGATGAACCTAAGCCGGTGCAGGAGCAGGCTTCGCACTTGACGCCGGAGGACCTGCGCTATGGTTCTTCCTCCTGCGCGACCGGCCAGTCCGGCTGCGCAGATCATCCCTTGCCGGCGTGCGCAACCGCGCTCCCTGGCGGCGGATGAGACGAATCAGGCGCACACACGCGCACAACGGGAGCACGAGTCCATGGCCGGCAAGGAATACATCTGGGGCATCGGTCGTCGCAAGACCAGCGTGGCGCGCGTGCGCCTGGCCCCCGGCACTGGCGTGATCACGGTCAATAACCGCAAGTTCGAGGAGTACTTCCCGGTCGAGCGCCTGCAGAAGCTCGCACGCAAGCCGCTCGAGGTCACCGATACCGGCGGACGCTTCGACATTTGGATCAACCTCGACGGCGGCGGCATCACCGGCCAGGTCGGCGCCTGCGTGCTCGGCATCGCCCGCGCCCTCTGCAAGGCCGAGCCGGCGAGCGAAGCCGCGCTGCGCCGCCACGGTCTGATGACGCGCGACAGCCGCATGGTAGAGCGCAAGAAGTACGGCCTGCGCAAGGCCCGCCGCGGGTGCCAGTTCAGCAAGCGCTGATTTCACTTACAATTTCAGCGTATCTCGATGCGCCACGGTGACTTCAGTTATCGTGGCGCTTTCGTTTTCGGGCTTTATCGTGCACCATTGGTGCACCATTTTGCCTGGGCGGCGGGGACCCATTCCCATCGCTACGCAGCGTGCTTAGCGAGCCATTGCCGAGCAAGGGCCACCGTCTCCCCGTCGAGCTCTGCCACCGCCTGGTCCCTCGTCATGCCGTCGTGGACGCCCGCGAGGCGGGCATCAGCCGAGAGGGAGGCCAGCTCCTCAAATCCCCAATAGCACGACTGGAACGGGCCGAAGTCCTTGCCATAGAGCAAGGAATCGGGCAGCCGCTTGGCCAGTTCGTAAAGCCCGCTGTACGGGTCGGTAACTCCCTGGACAATATTCGATAAAGAGTGGCGCATGAGCTTCTAGCCCTAGCCAGCCGCCTGGGCATCGAGCATCGGGATGCCCAACTCCCGCGCAGCTGTTTGGAGAATTTGGGCGGCATCGTCAGCGCGTATGTCGCCGGCATTTATCGCGTCCGTGAAGGCGTCAGTCCAAATGCCCTGCGCGATTGCCGTATCAATGTCCGCTTTGACTTGCCGGAAATCGAGGTGGTCGACGGCAAGCTCCCAAAGTCGGAGTTCAAGATTGTTGAGGGGGGAGGCCACGGCTGGTTTTAGACTGTGGGACTAGGCTACCCGCCCGCAGTCCTACTGGAAGGCGCTCCCGCCATGTGGGCACCCGATCGTCGCCGGCGAGCCGGACGACCTATGGGATCCCGAGGGTCCATCAGGAGCGCGTGGCTCATGGCGTTGAGATCGGTAGAGGCCGAGTGGAACGCCTCATGAAAACCGCAGGAATTAGAGTGAAGC
>JAYVMM010000815.1:0-1764 GCA_043758975.1 Planctomycetota bacterium
GCCGCCGCCTCCTCGCTCCTCGGCACCCCGGCAGCCTGGCTCGATGCGGTGCGCCCGGGCCTGGCGCTCTACCAGGACGCGGTGCGCGTCAGCGTGCCGCTCGCCGAAGTCGGTGCGGTGCACGCTGGGATAGGCTACGGTGGCTTCCATACCCCCCGCCACGGAGTGGTGCTGGCGGGCTACGCCCACGGCTTGCGCGCGGGCTGGTGCCAGCTCAACGGCAATCGCCGGCGCATCCTCGAGGTCGGCATGCAGAGCGCCTACCTCGAGGTCGGCGCCGGGGATGCGCCCGGCGACGAAGTGATCCTGCTCGGCGAGGGCGTGACCCTGGACGACCAGGCGGCGGCGTGGTCGGCGCGCCCCCATGAGGTGCTCATCGCCCTGTGCGGTGCGGGCGAGCGCGTCTACCGGCGCGCTACAGCTAACGCGGATGCGGAGAGGCTGCCATGACCCTGCGCTACGATCCCAAGCAGGCGATCGCCCATCTCTGCGCCAGTGATGCGCGTTGGAAGCGGCTGATCCGCAGTGCCGGCCCTTACACCTTGAGCGTGAGCGCGCTCGACAACCCTTTCCGCTCGCTGCTGCGCTCGATCGTCTACCAGCAGCTCTCGGGCAAGGCCGCCGGCACCATCCATGGGCGGGTCAAGGCGCTGTTCCCGCGCGCGCTGCCGCGCCCGCAGCTGCTGCAGGCGCTCGATGACGCCACCCTGCGCGCCGCCGGGCTGTCGTATAACAAACTGCTCGCGCTGCGCGACCTCAGCGCCAAGGCGCTCGACGGGACCCTGCCGACCCTGCGCGCGCTGCACCGCCTTGAGGACGAGGCCATCGTCGAGCGCCTGTCGAGCATCCGCGGCATCGGTCAGTGGACGGTGGAGATGGTACTGATGTTCCGCCTCGGGCGCGGCGATGTACTGCCGGCCACCGACCTCGGCGTGCGCAAGGGCTACCAGCTGGTGTTCGCCCCCGGGACAGCCGAGCTGCCGGCACCGCGCAGCATCCTGGCCCATGGCCAGGACTGGCGACCCTACCGCACGGTGGCGAGCTGGTATCTCTGGCGGGCGGTCGATCTGGAAAAGGCCGCTCGTACGAAGATATAAGTGCTTACCGGGTTTGATTTACATCGTACCGGACTACATACATAGGGTCGGTGATTACCGATTACATACGATGGGGTGGGACTAGATACGATAGGGGGATGGTGTGAGAAGAGGGCGCATTGCGTGAATAGACTATCATTTCACTTGGACATTTGATTCAAATACTCAAGTTAGCTTCACATCGAACTAAGGGCGTCAGCCATGGATCCATTCCAGACCACACCCGTCATGCACGTCAAGGACATCATAAAATCCTTGGCCTACTATACGAAGGTGCTCGACTTCAAGCAGGTCTTCACCTGGGGAGCCCCGCCTTTCTATGCTGGTGTGCGCTACAAATCCGTGGTGATTCATCTCAATCAGGCTTCCGGTGCCAAGGACCGACGCGGGAAAGGGTGTGCCCACCCCACAATTCACCACACTTTGTGCTTGGAGTAAGATAGACGAACGCGCCTGCTCCGGATGGTGATGACGCCGGTGCCCGACAGGGCATCGGCAATGGCTTGTCGTTCAAGCGCATCAATGGCGATCCTGCGCATCCCGTGCTTCGATGCAATCTCCGAATCTGCCGTACGTCGACCGCGTGCGGCGATGACAGCGGCCTGGAAGGCGTTGCGTTCGTTGGACGTGATCGGCGCGCGTTCGTCGAGCTGCTGTTCCGGCGTGC
>JAYVMM010000816.1:0-5264 GCA_043758975.1 Planctomycetota bacterium
GGGGCGGGGGCGACGGTGGCGTCCAATGGGCTGACCCCGGGCCTGGCGCGGCACACGGCCGCCACCCCGTCAAGGCTTGGCGGCGAAGGTACGCAGGAAGTTGACCAGTGCCCAGCGCTCATCCTCTTTGATCGCCGCCGCCCAGCCAAGCATCAGGCCACGACCGGTGCTGATCTTCCAGAACAGCGCGCCGTCGCTCTGCTGCTGGATCTTGGACGCCGAAAGCTGGGCTGGCTTGGGATTGAGGTAGGCGGCGCCGGGCCCGTCGCCCTGGCCGGCGGCACCGTGGCAAATCAGGCAATTCTTGCCGTAGACCTCCTTGCCGGTGTCCAGCGTGGCGGGCGAGGCGGTGAGCGGATTGGCCACTGCGCTGGCAGTGGCTGGGGCGACCCACTCATCTCCGCAAAGCGGGGCGAGAGCGAGCAGGAGGACGGCGGCGGTGCGGATGCAATTGGCCATGGGCATGGTCCTTAAGGTTATTTGCCTCTTCCGGCAAATCCGTGGGTGCTTTTCCGCTGAATTGCGCGGAAAGGGTGATGATTATCGGGATTTTCCTGCATTTCCTCTTATCTAATTCCTGTTTAGATTTGAGATTCGGGGCTGAGCCTTCGACCTAGCCCAGATTGGGCACCCTCCGTGCCCAAAGGCGGCTAAAATGTCGCCGATCTGGGCGTAGAGCGTCGAAAGGTATGCCCCGAATCCGGGTCTACCCCCCACGAATTCACCCACAGATTTGCCGGAAGACCCGGTTATTTGCCGCCTGCCGCAGCCGCAGCCGCAGCAGCGGCCTTGGCCGTGCAGTCATAGCGCAGGAAGGCCGCCAGCTGCTGCTGTTCGGCGCGGGTCAGGCAGGCGAAGACGCGCATGTGCAGCGACACCGCGCGCCAAGCGCGGCCATCGCGAGTGGCCGGATCCGGTGTTTCATGGCAGCGCCAGCACTGCTCGGCATAGACCTTTGCCCCCATGGCGATGTCCATCGGGGAATCGGCGGCGGCGCCAGCGCTGGCGGCGGCGAGCAGGAGCAGGAGGCAGGAAGACGGCAGGCGCGAACGGGGGAGGAGCAGCATGGTTTCCCTCAGAAGGCGAAGGTGGTGACGAAGGAGGCCTGATCGAGTTCGTGGTCGTTGTGGCAGAGAAAGTAGAGCGAGGAGCGGATGTAGTTGGTGAAGTAGTAATTGACCCCGCAATCGAGCTCGGTGATGTTCCCGATGGTGGTGGGGTTGCCGTTGTGATCGGTGCTGGGCAGCGGGATGTTGCGCGTGACCGCGCCGCTGCGCAGCACGGCCTCGAAGCCAGACAGCCAACCGCCGAGAAAGGTCAGTCGCTGCGAGGCCTGGGCATAGCCGCCCTGCGAGCGCACGCGGTAGCCGGCGCTGTTGTCGTAATCCATTTTGCTGATCTCGCCACGCAACACGAAGCCACCGAGATGGTAGTCAGCGTCGATGGCGACGGCGCGGAACTCGCGACGGTCCGTGGCGGCATAAGTCGCCCCCGGGTAAATCACGTTACCAGCTGCCGGTACGTTGTTGGCGATCCGCCCGTTCATTGCCGAGATGCCGATCTCGCAGTTTGTTTCGGGGCGCAACCCGAAGCGCATGCCGATGGTCGGCGGCACATGGTCCGGTCCGAGGTTGTTGCCGAAACTGGGACGGTCGTCGGTGCCATCGCCGTTGGTGTAGGACGGTCCGGCGGTGACGAACACGCTGTAGTTCCCGCTCATCGTCCCGAGGGGGATGCTGCCGCGCAGCTGCGCGCCGAGGTCGGTCTGGTCGGCCGCGGTCAGGCCGTAGGCGGCGCCATAGCTCGGCGGCGGCGCGCTGGCGAACTTGTTGATCCAAGCCGGTGACAGGCGCTCGGAATAGGCGGCGAAGGGCAGGGGGAACATGCCGATTTCGATGGTTACCTGTTCCAGGCCGGTATAGGCGACCCAGGCCTGGGTAAGATTAACACCTTTGCCGCTGACCGCATTCAGTTCGCCGACGAACAGCAGGTCGTCGCGCCAGGCGAAGGAGAAGATGGGCTGGAACTGGGCCATGAGCGCATGGCCCTGGTAGCGCAGGTAGTCGGCTTCGACCAGGCCATAGCCGCCGAAATTGAAGCTGCTGTCGACCTGGCTCTCGGCGTCGAGCCGCTCGATCGCCGCCGCCAGCGACTGCGACTGGGTCTGGTCCTGCTGGACCTGGGACTTGAGCGCGTCGAGCTGCTGCTGCAGGGCGTTCATGCGGTTGTTCACCGCGTCGCCTGAGGCGGCGTCCGGCGCATCGGCGCCAGCGAGGTCGACGCCTATGCCGACGACGGTGAGGGGGAGGAGGCAGGCCCAGCTGAGGCGGTAGGAGGTGCGCATGTCGGGATCCGGAGGGATGGGAAAGGATGGCGTCCGCGGTCTTCGTATATCAGGATAAATATATCTATATTGTCATTATGAAGTAAGTCAAGGCCGCAATCTCGGATGGCGATAAGCCGCACCGCGACGAATCCGGCCTGCTCGGGTTGGGTGACCGCGATCGCAGCCGCCCAGTAGTGGACCCGGTGGTCAGGCCGCCCACATCTTCGGAACAAGGCATGGCGGGACTTCCCGCTCGGTTTCAAGGCGGCAACTCAGCGCTCTTGGTCCCGGGAGCGGATTGACCAGCAGCAGGGAGGAAGGGGGCGGAAGGGGCTACCATTGCCGCGGTGAAGAGCTGCGGACCGCCATTGCACGCGATGTGGTTCGTCAGACAGCAGAATTGCCGTGTGGAGGCCGGCACAGCAGTGCCCAGCGTGAGGAGCGCATCGGGCTGCGCCGTGTAACAGCGAGCTGCAGCGCAATGCCCGCAGGTATCACAGGTGACGAGCGTTGCGGTGGAGTGGAACTGGGGGCTGAAGCCGGACGGGTGCGCCACGTCGACGCCGCACTGAACCGTCCACCACCGCTCACGGCGGGGAGGCGGGCAGGGGGTGATGCGGCGCCGCCCGGAGGTGCGAGCGGGCGAGCAGATCCTGGCGGAAGATACGGCCAAGCATGCGGTACAGCTTCGGATCTCGTGCGGCAAGCTCGGAGGGGGCTTGGAAGAAGTATTCACTTACCACGGCAAAGAATTCTGCTTCGTTGGTATAGCCGTAGGCGGGGATGCCGGAGTCCTGTCCCGCGTGATGGGCGAGATGCTCATGCACCAGGGTGGTCCAAGGACGTAGGCAGTCGCGCGGTAGGGTGGCAGGGATGCCGTCGATGGCACCTTTGGCTTGGTCGATGAGATGGGCGAATTCGTGGATTCCAACATTGTGCCGACCGGCCGCAGCCGAGAAGCCGGCCAGCAGATCCGGCTTGGAGAGGATCATCACGCCATCGAGCAGGCCTGCTCCACCGACCATGCCGAGCGCCATGTTCGGATGAGTATTGCCCAGGCGGAAATCGGCATCGAAGGGCTCCGGACGGCAGAGGATCTTGCGCAGCGAGGAATATTCCCATGCGGGGAATGAGAACACCGGAATGACCGCGCAGGCGGCGATCAACAGGCGGCAGGTGTCATCGACCTCGCAGCCGACGCCGAAGATGGGCTTTTCGTCGAGGAAGATCGCGATCATGTGCTGGAAGCGCTGGCCGTCACCCACATCGAGGCCGGCGTAGTAGGGGATACGCGCGCGCAGCATGGCATCCCAGTGCGGTGGGAAGGGACGCTGCATGATGGCACACCGCCGGCGGATGATGCTGGTTTCACCACGATAGACCGTGGCGGCGAGCGCGAGGGCGAGCAGCGCAGCGGCGAGCCAGCCGATCGGCGTGGCATTGACGCAGAGGCTAATGGTGGCGGCCAGGATGGCGCCGGTGGCGGACTCGCCGTACGCCCATCGCCGGGTGGCGCGAATGCGGCTGGCATCGGGAATCACCGGATACCAGGAGCAGCGGGGGATGGAGGGTGGGGCATGGGGTCAAGGACAATATGGGTGGAGCGGGCGGATCGGCAACGCCTGCGGGCCCATCCCTAGGTCATGTTCAGAGTGGCGCCCCCCCCGCGTTCATTGAGGAGCATGCTCAATCCCAGCAGTTTGCCGAGCCCAAAGTGATTGAATGCGCGCCGGTCGGCAGCGCATCGCGGGGGTGGCTGCAACCCCGATGACCAGCAGTCCTGGTGCCCGGAGGGGGATGGGAAATGGGCAGCCTCACTCCGTCACTCTGAGTAGACCTGGCCCTCGGGGTGACGGCCTGCCGGATGCGGATCCTTGGGGCAGGCGATGCCGTTCAGTACAGTAGGCGGCTTCGTCTCGCCAGAAAAGACCCAGAGAAACGCGCGCTTTCATTGCAGTTGTGAATTGCCAGAGGCTCCGATGTCCCATGCATATGCCGGATGACGCCCATTTTCCAACATCGACCATCGCGGTGGCTTCGTGTTGCGCGGCGAGATCAGCTCAATGGATTACGACAACGCTCGCGTTCACCGTCCGTCCTGCGCAGATAATCCTCACCAACCTCATTGACGTCACTTTGACATAGCGACATGCCATAAGGGCTCAGCTGCGGATATCTGCGCAGGACGCGCAGCTGCGCGACGCCAAGGATGAGATGGTGCTCGCAGCGGCAATCAATGGGATGGCCGATACCATCGTCACCTTCAACCACCGGGATTTCCTCCCTGCAGCATTGGCATTCTCCATTAGCATCATTGCTCCGAGCGATTCCCTATCCACCATCAGCGGGAGGTTCCCATGAGCCAATATGCCCTGCGCGTACCAGATTCACTGCTTGCTCGAGCTCGCAAGGTCGCCGAGCAGGATCATACCTCAATCAATCAATTCTTCGTGGTCGCCATCGCCAAGAAGCTTGCAGCCATGGAGTCTGAAAAGCTGCGTATTGTCAAGCGCGCGGCGAGAGCAGATCCCGGGGCCGTGCTCAGGGTCCTCAGCAAGGTTGCGGAGCGTGACGTCGCCGACGAGGGCGATAGGATCCGCGTGCGGACTCAGCGGAAATGAGGGCCGACGGTGGTGACGGCATCCCCCCCGCCTCATTGCCGGTGAGATGCGTGGTTGGATGCGGTGCTGAGGTCGGCGGCATGGCAGCGACCAATTGAGCTGCACCAGCAGTGGTGCGCACGAAGGCGGGGAAGGCTGATTACAAGCGCTTCGACCACGATCGTGCGCACATTGGCGACGAGCACATCGACGATGATGCTCACCCGGTGGTGCGCAGGCCGCTCGCGATGGCGTTGATGGTCAGCCGCAGGGTCGGCAGCAGGGCGTTGGCGCCCTCGAGGTCATCGCACGCGCGCAGCGTGCGCCAGCGCGCCAGC
>JAYVMM010000817.1:0-5727 GCA_043758975.1 Planctomycetota bacterium
CGCACCCATTACATACCCTACCTTCGCTCGAGGGACGGAAGTCCCTGCAGCCCTGGGTCCGGTCATAGCTGCCAACATGCAGCAGCAGACCGCCAACGCAGGGTTTCTAGCTGGTCTAGTATCGCTACTAAAGGGAGGTAGCGGTGGCTGAAGAGGACCAGGATACTAGCCAAGCCCCTGCCGGGGGTGTGGACAAGAAGAAGAAGAACAAGGACCATCTCCTAATAGGGCTGGGCCTGGTTGGTCTTTATCTGGCTTACAAGAGCTACAAGAACTCCCAGTCCTCGGCCTCGTCATCTCCCTACGGTGGTTCGGTGGCCGGGTCCTCCTCGGGAGGGCCTCCAACGGCCTCTAACACCTCGGCCTTCAATACTATTGGAACCGAGCTAGGAGCCCTTGGGCAACAGCAAGCTGCAAACACCAACGCTATCGCCAACTGGCAGGCCACACCGGGCCCGGCAGGGGCTGCAGGGGCAACGGGAGCTGCTGGAGCTGCTGGAGCTGCTGGTACCGGGGGGCCGGCGGAGCGCTTCCGCTGCGACCGACCGCCGGTCGGCGGCTAAGAGCCGACGCGCGCTGCGACCTCGAAGAGCTTCTCGACGTCGCCGGCCTCGAGGGCGCGGGCGAGCCCTTCGAGTGCGAGGTCGCCGACCAGGCGGCGCTTCTCCTCCTGCAGGCGCAACACGCGCTCCTCGATCGAGTCCACCGTGACGATACGGTAGACCATCACCGGCTTGTCCTGGCCGATGCGGTAGGCGCGGTCGGCGGCCTGGTCCTCGGCCGCCGGGTTCCACCACGGGTCGAGGATGATGACGTAGTCGGCGGCGGTGAGGTTGAGGCCGACGCCGCCGGCCTTCAGCGAGATCAGGAACAGCGGATCGTCGCCCTTCTGGAAGGCCTTGACCTTGGCCGCGCGGTCGCGCGTGCGCCCATCGAGGTACTGGTAGGTGTACTGGCGCTGCTCGAGCTTCTCCTGGATCACCGCGAGGAACTTGGTGAAGGAGGAGAACACCAGCGCGCGGTGGCCTTCGCTGATCAGCTCGTCGACGAGATCGAGGAAGAGCTCGACCTTGGCGCTGTCGACCTCCGGCGCGCCGACCAGGGACGGCGCGCACGCCGCCTGACGCAGACGGGTGATGGCGGCGAGGATCGACACCCGTGAGCGCTCCAGGCCCTTGGAGCCGAGCAGGTCCATCACCCCGACGCGCTCCTTCTCGAGCAGCTGGCGGTAGAACTGCTGCTGCTCGTCCGACATTTGCGCGTGCAGCAGGATCTCGGTCTTAGGCGGCAGCTCGGTCGCCACCTCGCTCTTGATGCGGCGCAGCACGAAGGGCGCCACCCGGTCGCGCAGGCGGTGGATGGCCTCAGGATCGTCCTGCAGGGTCTCCTTGAGGGTCTTGCGCCGCCCGAGAAAGCCCGGCATCAGGTAGTGGAAGATCGGCCACAGGTCTTCGGCGCAGTTCTGCACCGGGGTGCCCGACAGGCACATGCGGCGGCGCGCGGTGAGCTTGAGCGCGGCGCGCGTGGTCTTGGCCTCGGGGTTGCGGATGACGTGCGCCTCGTCGAGGATCACCGTGCTGTATTCGATCGACGAAAGCAGTTTGATGTCGCGCTGCAGGATGTTGTAGCTGGTCAGCAGCATCCCGCGCTTGGGCAGCTTCTCCGGGGTCTTGACGCGGTCGAGGCCGAGGTGGGTGTGCACCGCCATGTCGGGCACGAACTTCTTGCACTCGTCGACCCAGTTGTCGACCACCGAGCGCGGCGCGACCACGAGATGGACGCCGACGTCCTCGCGGTGGCGGTGCAGGATGAAACACAGCGACTGCACGGTCTTGCCCAGGCCCATGTCGTCGGCGAGCACGCCGCCGAGGCCGCGATTGGAGAGGAAGACCATCCAGTCGAAGCCGGCGTGCTGGTATTCGCGCAGGGTGGCGTTGAGCCCGCCGGGCAGCTCGACATGCGGGATCGAGGCCCCGCCCTTGGCCAGGCTGGCGAGGTCGAGGGTGGCCTCGTCGAGCTCCATCTTGCCGCCGGATTCGGCCAGGCTGACCGCCATCGCCGCGGCGTGGCGCGGCACCCGCACCTTGCCGTTGTGCTCCTTCAGGCCGCCGAACTCGGCGAGCGTGCGGTAGCGGTTGAGCCATTCGTCGTTGATGCGCGCGCGCAGGCCGTCCTTGAACACCATCACGTTCTGGCCGCGCGCGGCGTTCTTGAGCAGCTCCTTGATCGGCACGTGGCGGCCCTCGACCTGGGCCTCGATCTCGAGCTCGAGGTAGTCGTCGTGCGCCACCACCTTGGCCGTGGTGCTGATGTCGGCGGGCGGGCGCCCGCGGTGCAGGCGGTCCTGGCCACGGATCTCCCAGCCCTGGAGGTTGGGGATGACCTGGGCGAGAAAGCGGTCGGCGGCGTCGCCGTCGGCGACGAAGCCGAAGGCGCCGCGCCGCTGCACCAGCGCGCCGCGCTTGATGAACTCGTTGCAGCGTTGCAGCTCAAGGTCGCGGTCGCGCTCGCACTTGAGCACAGTGCCGTCGGCGGCCTCGGCGACGATCAGGCCGATGCGCTCGAGCGGGTCGATTTCGGGCAGCTCATCGTGGTACTTGAAGCGCACGTTGCCGCACAGGCGCGAGTCGACCTCGTACATCTCGAGGATCGGCTGCGGGCGCCCGCGCACCTGCTTGGCGCGGTCGGCCTGCGGCGGCACCTGGCCGGCATGCGCGAGCACCGAGCGCCAGGGGTCCTTGACCAGCCATTCCTTGGGCACCATCACCGGCCCGTGCATCAGGGGGTCGAGGTGCTCGGCCGGCCCGGTCCACTCCAGCGGGATGACGCGACCGCGGAAGACGATGTGCGGGCCGGGTATCGACCACACGTTGGCCACCGCCGCGCCGCCCACTTCGAGGTAGAGGCGGACCTTCTCGCCCTTGTCCTCCATCATCAGGCGCGGCGAGCGCGGGCTGCCCTCGATCACGCAGGGGTACTGCTGGCCGTCGATCACCATCACCGGCGGCGGATGGATGCCGCGGATCTGCCCGAGCGCGCGCTGGATGCTGTCAACCTCGTGCAGAGCCTCGGCGCGGATGCCGGTGGCGCCGTCGACGATCAGGCTGCGCGTGCGCTTGCAGCCCGGCAGCGGACGGCTGAGGGTGAGGGTGACCTGGCCGTTGCTGCGATTGAGGGCACTGGCTTCAGAAGCAGTCGATGACATGTCCAATTCCCATCCTTGCGTGTCCACCCTGATGCCGTGCGTGGGCGGGTGCGGCCTGAGCCCGCGAGCGAAAGTCGCGGAAAATCACGTGGAGACTCATGCTAACACGGGAATCGGTACCGCAAGAAGAGAAAAGTGTGGCTTCAAGCTCCACGGCGGACGACTTAGCGCTCGCGCCCGCCCGACGAACGCGCGCGAACCGCGCGTCTGGCGGGCTCCTCCGCGATGGGTCTTTTCGGGCCCGGCAGGGGGGCGGCTTGCCGGGCGCCGGGCTGCACCATCCTCCGGGCATGCTCCCCTACAGCCCCGACGCCGTCGCCGAAGCGCTCCTCCTCCAGCTCGATGCCGCCGCCGCCGGGCGCGGGCGGGCGACCCTGGCCATCCCCGGCGGACGCACCCCCGCGCCCACCCTCACCGCCCTGGCGCGCATGTGCGACCCTTTCCTGCGCGCCCGGTTGCACCTGCTCTGGCTCGACGAGCGCGCGGTGCCGCCCGGCGACCCCCAGCGCAACGATGGCGCGACCCTGCAGGCCTGGAGCCTGGGCGGAGCGCTGCCGGAGCACATCCACCCCATGCCGGCCGAGGCTGGCGACCTCGAGGCCGCCGCCGCCGCCTATGCCACCACCCTCAATCAGGCCTGCGCCGGTGCGCCGCTCGACGCCTGCCTGGTCGGCTTCGGCGAGGACGGCCACATCGCCAGTCTGTTCCCGCAGCACCCCGGCCTGCGCGAGCTCAGTCCGGTATTCGCGGTCATTGACAGCCCCAAGCCACCGGCACGGCGCTTGACCCTCGGCCTGGGCGTGCTCAGTCAGGCCGGCCTGCTCGCGGTGCTGGCCCTGGGCCGCGACAAGGGCACGGTGGCCAAGCGCGCCTGGGCGGGCGCCGATGCGCGCCTGCCGGTCAGCCTGCTGCCGCGCGAACGCTGTCGCTGGTACCTCGATGACGAGGCGGCGGCCGGCGCGCGCTAGCCGGGGCGACGGGTCGATTGGGTTCCACGGCCGCCTGTTTTCGGTTGAAATTCGCCCACGCAATGGTCGAATTTCGACCATGTACCGGCGTTTCCTCATGCCCGAAATAGCAGCTGCCCTCGGAGACACCCCGGTCGTGCTGCTCACGGGAGCCCGCCAGACCGGAAAGAGCACGCTCGTCCAGCACGTGTCCGCCACGCGCCAGGCTGCGCACGTGCTGAGCTTCGATGATCTGACCACGCTGCAGGCGGCGCGGAGCGATCCGCAGGGCTTCATCTCCGGGCTTTCGGGTCCTGTGGTCATCGATGAGGTCCAGCGCGTCCCCGATGTGTTGCTGCCGATCAAGGCCGCAGTGGATCGGGATCGCCAGGCCGGTCGCTTCCTGCTCACGGGATCGGCGAACGTCCTGTTGCTGCCCCGACTGGCCGACACCCTGGCGGGGCGCATGGAGGTGATCACGCTCCGCCCGCTGTCGCAGGGTGAACTGGACGGTGCGAGCGAAAGGTTCCTTGCCCAGCTATTTGCGCAGAGCGATCCCAGCTGGAAGCCGCTGCCCACCGATCGCGCCGACCTCCTGCAACGGGTGGCCCGCGGCGGCTATCCCGAGGTGCAGACCCGGCAGGCCGGCAGGCGGCGCGAGGTGTGGTTCGCCTCCTACCTCACCACCCTCCTCAGCCGCGATATGCGCGACCTGAGCGGCATCGACGCCCTGGCCGAACTGCCGCGCGTACTCAAGGCGCTGGCAACGCGCACCGCGAACCTGCTGAACTATGCCGATGTCGCCAAGGACCTCGCCCTGCCGCTGACGACGCTCCGGCGCCATGTCGGCCTGCTGATGGCCACCTTTCTCCTTCACGAGCTGCCGGCATGGTCGATCAACATGAGCAAGCGCTTGGTGAAGGCGCCCAAGGCGCTGATCACCGACAGCGGGCTTGCCGCTCATCTCCTCGGCGTCACGGTCGGCGATCCGGCGACCGGTCATGCCGGCCAAGGAACCGGCGCCCTGGTCGAGACCTTCGTCGGCAATGAGCTCCTCAAGCAAATGAGCTGGCATGATCAGGCCTTGACTCTGCACCATTTCAGGACCCATGTCGGCGAGGAGGTCGACTTCGTGCTTGAAGCGGCCGATGGCACCATCGCCGGAGTCGAAGTGAAGCTGTCTTCGACCCTGTCGGGCAGCGATGCACGAGGACTCAGGACCCTGCGCGCAGCAGCCGGCACACGCTTCCGGCGCGGGGTGGTGCTCTATGCTGGCGACGCCGTGGTGCCGATGGACGCAGGCATCGCCGCCGTACCGCTGCGCAACCTCTGGTCCTAACCCCGGGGAAGGGCTCTTTGCAGTGCCGAACCGCACGAGGTGCCCCGTCACCTCGGCATGGCTGCCTTCCTGCTCGTGCAGGGTCACCGCATTCCGTGGTGATCCCACTTCATTGCCCTCGGCCCTCGCGCGCTAGCCCAGCACCAGCAGCCAGGCGATCAGGGTCACCGGCGCGCACACCGTGGTGGCGACGATGGAAGCCGCCATCAGCTCGACATCGCCGCCGAGCAGGCGCG
>JAYVMM010000818.1:0-2436 GCA_043758975.1 Planctomycetota bacterium
GCTGATCGGCCTCGGCGGGGACCGCCGCGCGCCATTCGCCGAGGTAGGCGATGAAGGCGAGTGGCAGCTGCTCGTCCCAGTGGAAGTAGACGCGCATGATGGAGGCGGCGTTGCGCCACAGCTCGCTGGCGGCGGGCAGCTCGCCGATGCCCTGGATCAGGAAGCCGAGGGCGACGCTGTTCTGGTCGTGCACCCCGCCGGTGTTGAGCGCGGCGTGCTCGTAGAAGCTCTGGAAGTGCGGATCGAGCGTGATCAGGGTCTGGTAGAGGCGCTGCATGCCCCCGGCCTGCCCGCCGCCGGGCACGCGGTCGTCATGGCGGTCGAGCTGGTACTCGAAATAGGCGAAGCTGTCGATCCAGCGCAGCTTGGCCATGGTGTTGCGGTTGCCCAGGCAAAGCAGCCCGGCAAGCTCGGGCGACGGCAGGAAACTGAGGTCCTTCTCGCGGATCTTCGACAGCCCGACGTGGAAGCGCCACAGGTTCCAGCCCACCACCGCGCAGCAGCAGGCGCAGCACAGCGCCATTACCCCGAAGCCGGCTGCGCGCGCGTTGCCCATGGGCTCAGAGCTGGCGGCGGCGGAACACCGCCACCGTGAGGGTGACCAGCAGGGCGATCCACAGCCCGCCGTAGGCTAGGCGCAGGCTGAAATCGGCGAGGGTGAGCGGAGTGCGGTAGACCGCCTCGTTGCGGTAGGCGAACTGGCCGAGGTCGGGGATCAGGCTCGCGACCACACACACCAGCTGCTGCTGCCAGGCGCCGAGGTGGTGGATGAGCTCCGGCAGGGTGTGCACCGCTTGCCCGAGGGCGTAGGTGGCGAGACCGAGCACCGCCGCCAGCAGCGGGGTGGAGAGGGTGGTGAAGCACAGGCTGACCGCCGCCATCACCAGCACCTCGACTGTGGTGAGCACGCCTGCGACCAGCAGCCAGAGGTGGACCTCGGCGTGGGTGAGGACGAGGTAGGCAAGGCCGATAGCGAGCATCGCCAGCTGGCCGGCGGCGAGGCCGGCGGCGAGGCCGAGGTACTTGCCGACCACGAAGTGCCAGCGCGGCACCGGGCGCGAGAGGATGGTGTAGAGCGTCTGCTGCTGGATCTCGCTGTACATCAGCACCGTCCCGGTCGCCACCGCGACCAGCACGCCGATGACGCTCTGCAGGGTGAACACCACATCGGTGGTGACGATGTTGCCGTCGGTCGAGCTGACCCAGCCGACCAGGCGCGAGAGCGCCACCGCCACCGCGTAGAACGCCAGCAGCAGGAGGAAGGTGCGCGAGCGCACCATCTCCCGGCAGGTCGCTCCCGCGATCACCAGGATCACGTCCCACCCCCGCCCGGCCCAGGCGCGAGGTGCTTGCCGGCGGCGTGGAAGGCCTGCACGCGGGCGACGAAATAGTCCTCGAGCGCGATGCGGTGGCGCTCGAGGCGCAGCAGCTGGGCTCCTGCGGGCAGCGCCTGTAGGCGCGTCTCGCGCTCGTCCTCGGGGAATTCCAGGCTCCAGCTGCCGTCGGGCTGCGCCTGCGCCCCCGCCGGCAGGGCCCCGCTGCCGTACATCACCAAGGGCGCGGTGCCGAGCAGCGCCTGCAGGCGGCCCTGTTCGAGCACCACCCCGTGGTCGATCACCGCATAGTGGTCGCAGAGGTCCTCGACATCGGAAAGGATGTGGGTGCTGAAGAACACGGTGGCGCCGCGCCGGCGCTCGAGCGCGAGGACCTCCTTGAAGCGCGCGCGCCACAGCGGATCGAGGCCGGAGAACGGCTCGTCGAGGATGAGCAACTCGGGCTGGTGGAGGATGGCCTGGGCGAGGCCGAAGCGCTGGCGCATGCCCTTGGAGAAGCTGCGCAGCTTGCGTTCGCGCAGCGCGCCGAGGTCGAGCAGCTGGTAGACCCGCTCCGCCGCCGCCGTGAGCTTTGCGCCGGCGAGGCCGGAGAGCCGCCCGAGGTAGGCGAGGTACTCGCCCACCGCCAGGTTGTCGTAGAAGAACGGCTGCTCGGGCAGGTAGCCGATGCGCCGGCGCAGCGCGACCGGGCCGAGCGGCTGATCGAACAGGCGGATCTCGCCGCGGTGGCCCTGGAGGATGCCAACCACCAGTTTGATGCTGGTCGACTTGCCGGCGCCGTTGGCGCCGAGATAGCCGAAGGAGGCGCCCGCCGGCACCGCGAGGTCGACCTTACTCAGCGCCTTGATGCGCTGCAGCCAGTCTCCGCGGTAGGTGAAGGATACGTTCGCGAATGACAGCATGGGTCGGGTCGGGCGGTGGCGCCGCGAGTGGCGACCGCCTGTACCGCCTGGAGCATAACCGCGCGCACACGCACTGTCCAGGGCCCTAGCTGGCGTGTCGGCGCCGCTGGGCGCGGAGCGCAGGCGCAGGCGCCCGCCGCGCCTGCATCAGCCGTCCACCTACCTAACGCGGACCTTCCGCGCCCCACCAATGCCCGGAG
>JAYVMM010000819.1:0-8559 GCA_043758975.1 Planctomycetota bacterium
GCGCAGGGCGCGCCGTCGGTGAGCTCGGAGTGGGGACGCGCCGCAGCCACCGGAGCGAACTCCAGGTCGGAGTGGAGGAAGGCGCGGCGCTCAGCGCGGAAAAGGTGATTGACCACCTCGACGCAGCCGGGCGCGCTGCGATGGTTGGTCGCCATGCGCTCGAGGCGCGCCACCGCGCCGGCGGCGCCATGCGCCACCGCCAGGTACTGATGCACATCGGCGCCGCGGAAGCGGTAGATCGACTGCTTGGGGTCGCCGATCAGGCGCAGCAGGCCGTTGCCGCAGGCGGCGAGGATGATCGCGCTCTGCACCGGGTCGGTGTCCTGGAATTCGTCGACCAGGGTCGCCGGGTAGCGCTCTTTGAGCGCCTGGGCCAGCGGCCCGCCGCGCGCGCCATCGCGCAGGGCGTCGCGCAGTCGGCGCAGCAAGAGATCCCTGGTCAGCACGCCGTCGCGCTCGCAGCCAGCGCGGATCCGCTCGTCGATGCGCAGCAGGAGCAGGCGGCGGGCAGCGGCGCGGAGCTGCAGCGGATTCCCGCCGGCGCTCGCTGCGCTCGCCGCCCGCCAGGCGGCGTCGGCGAGCGCCAGGCGCTCCTCCTCGCTGCCAGCGCGCCAGCGCGCCAGCGCCGCCTCCGGCGCGCCGTCCTCGACCGGCAGGAAGGGGCGGTCGGCCGCGCTCCAGGCGCCGTACTCCCCTGCCAGCCCGGCGAAGGTGAGCGGGGCGCCGTCGGCAGCGAGCAGGGCATTGAGGGTGTCGGCATCGCGGTGGCCGCTCACCACGGTGCGCCAGGCGTCGCGGCAGGCGGCGGCGATGCGCTCGTCCTCGTCCAGCGCCAGTGCGACGTCCGCCGGCAGACCGATGAGGCCGGCGAATTCGCCGAGGATGCGCGCGCAGAAGCCGTGGATGGTGCTCACCGGCGCCTGGTCGATCACCGCCTCGGCGGCGCGCAGGCGCTCGGCATCGCCGGTATGGTGCCCGGCGCGCGCCAGGTGATAGCCTTTGAGGAAGCCGTCGGCGGCGAGCTCCCGCTCCAGCTCCTGCGCGCCCTGCGCTCCAGTCCACAGGCGCACCGCAAGCGCGAGGCGCATGCGTAGGCGCGCGCGCAGCTCGTCGGTGGCCTGGTTGGTGAAGGTGACCAGCAGGATCTCACCCAGGGTCAGCGCGCGCTGCCGTCCGCCCTCGTCGATCCCTTCCAGGAGCAGGCGGATGACCAGGGCGGTGAGCGAGAAGGTCTTGCCGGTCCCGGCGCTGGCCTCGATCACGGTGATGGTGCGGTCGAGGCGGTGGGTGGCGAGGTCGAAGCTGCTCATGGCGCGTCCGCCATCGCGAAGCTGGCCGCTGCCGCCGCCGGCTGCCATATGTGCTCGCAGAACCAGTCCCAGCCGAGGCCGTCCGCCAGCAGGGTGGCGGCAGTGGGATCGGCCACCCCGCGCCACAGCAGCCGGTGCCACGGCTTGGGTGTGGCCAACTCGCTGCGCAGGCTGCGCTCATCGCCCTCCTCCGCTTTGGCCCGCCAGGCCGCGAGATGCGCCGCCAGGTCCTGTGCGTCGATCTGCCCGGAGTTCCGCCAGTCGCTGCAGGCGTAGGCGAGGTCGGGGAAGCAGGGGGTCGGCGCGCGCCAGCTCGCGCGCAGCGCCGCGACGATGGCCTGCCAGTGCGCCGGATCTGCGACAGCCGCCGGGAAGCGGCAGAAGCCGCCACAAAGCGGGCCGCCGCGCGGCCCGGAGGCGCCGAAGACCAGGGTGGTGAGGTCGCCGTCGAGGTGCCGCGCCCGGCTGTCGGCATGCAGCAGCTGGTGCAGCGTCCAGCCGGCGAGGAGATGGTGCCCATGCAGCTTGCCGTCGTGGATCAGCACCACCACCCGCGGGTGGCAGCGCTGGACGGTGCCGGCGATGCGCGCGGGCGCTCCGCCTTCCGGCAGCGCGCAGTCGACGGTGCGCACCGCCCTGAGCACCTCCGCGCGCGGCAGCGCGAGCGCGGCGAGGGCGGCGTCGACGCGCGCACCGATGGCGGCGGCCTCGTCGCGCAGCGCCGCCAGGGCGGTGCTGCCCGCCGGCCCGTGCGGCAGCAGTCCATCCTGGCGCAGCCGCTCCTCGTCCGGCGCATCGCCGCCGAGCATCCCTGCGAGCAGGCGCTGGCGCAGCTGCCAGCGCGAGAGTCCATCGAGGGTGATCGGCTCGTGCTCGGGCAGGGTGGCGAGCTCGCTGAAGCGCAGGGCGAGCAGGCTCTCGGCGAAGGCGCGTGCGGGGTCGCAGGTCCAGCGCACCATTTCCGACGGCGCGAGCGCCGAGGGCGGCGGCAGCGGCGAGGGCGCGGTGAGGAAGCGTGCCACCGCCGGCGCTGCGGCGCCGGCATCGCGTTGGCGCCGCGCGTTGGCGGCGGCGCAGGCGAGGGCGTCGAAGCTGTGCGGCAGCTCGCCCTCCGCACGCTCGAAGTAGGCGGCGCTGCTGCCGTGCAGGCGGTGCGCGATCAGCATCGGCGCGCGCCCCAGCCGGCGCGCGCCAGAGTCCACCAGGCGCTGATCGAGGTAGCGCAGCAGGTCCTCGACCACCGCCGCCGGCTCGCGCTCAGCGCCGTCGCCGGCGGCGAATCCGCTCCACGAGAGATGCAGGCGGGAGCGCGCGGCGAGCAGCAGGTCGAGGAACAGCTGGCGGGCGTCCAGGCGCTGGCTGAGGTCGCCGCGCCGCCGGCGGGCAGCGGCGGGGTCGAAGGCGCTGCGCGGGCGTACGGACGGGAAATCACTGCCCAGGCCGAGCACGGCGATGAAGCGGTGCGGCGCATGGCGGAGGGCGGCGAGCGGCGCGACGATGATGCCGCCGCGCGCCCAGCTGGAGGCGCTGCCCTCCTGCGCCAGCATGCGTTCGAGGTGCTTGCGGATGGTGCGCAGGTCGGGCGCGGCGGCGGTGCGCGGGATGGCGGCGAGGGCACCGCGCAGCAGCTGCAGCGCGCGCACCTCGTCGCCGGACTCGGGCGCGGCGCAGTCATCGAAGAGGGCGAACAGCAGCGTGCGCCACTCCGCCACCGCCAGCTCGCGGGTGCCGTCGCCGACCGCATCGCTGAAGCGCCGCAGGAGCTCGAGGTAGACCGCCAGGCCGCCAAGCGCGGGGGCGTCGCCGAGCAGCGCGGCGCCGGCGGCGTAGCGCACGCCTTCGCCAGGCTCGCCAGCGAGCACGCCGTCGGGCCCCATGATCAGCCCCTGGAGCAGGCGATCGACGCCGCGGCGCCAGCTGCCCTCCTCGACCGCGTAGCCGGTGGCACGCGCACGCTGCCCGGCGTCCAGGCCCCACGACACGCCGGCGGCGACCAGGCGATGCTGCAAGGTGTCGAGGTCCTCCTCGCCAAGCGCGAAGCGGCGGCGCACCGCGGCGGCGTCGAACGGCGCCAGCACCGCGGCGAGTGAGGCGGTGCTGCCGGGGAGGGCGAGCAGGCTGAGCAGGGCGGTGACCAGGGGATCGGCGGCGGCGCTCTCGCCCACCACTCGCACCGGGAAGGCGACGCCGTCGCCGCGCTCGTCGCCGAGCACCGCCTGCAGCAGCGGCGCGTAGGTCGGCAGGTCGGTGACCGCCACCAGCACCTGGTCGGGGCGGGTGGCCGGCCCGCCCGCCGCCGTACCGGCGAGGGTGAGCTCCTCGACCAGGGCGTCGCGCAGCGCCTCGACTTCGCGCAGCGGGCTGTGGCAGCGGTGTACGCTGAGGCTGTGATCGGTGGCGCCGCGCCAGAGCAGCGTACCGGCGCACGCGGCGCGGATCTGCTCCTGCAGCTGCGCCAGCAGCGGTGCGTCTGGCGCCGGCGCCTCGCCCAGCAGCTGGTCGAGGTCGACGGTGCGCATGCGCCCATCGCCGCCGCCGGCGTCGGCGAGCAGGACGGCGAGATCGTGCGCCTGGCGCGCATAGGCGCCGAGCAGCGGATGCGCCCCACTGAGCGCCTGGTCGAGCGGCGTGGTCTCGGGATCGAAATCCTCGCGTTCGTTCTCCAGTGCCGCCCACATCGAGTCGTGCCGCGCCGGGACCAGCAGCAGGATGTGCACCGCCACCCCGCCATCGCCGAGGGCGCCCAGGAGCTCGGTGAAGAGCGGGGGCAGCGAGCTCGGCGCCAGCAGCCAGAGCTCAGGCGGCACGCCGTGCAGCGGCGCGCCGCCGCTGCGGAGCGCGCGCGCGAGCTCCTGCAGGCGGACGGAGAGCGGGGCGAGCGCGCCGGAGAGCGCCCGCACGCGCGCCCACAGCCCGCGCAGCCACGGCGGCTCTGGCGCCTCGGCGATGCGCGCCCCCGCGCTCCAGGCCGCGATCCATTGCGGACGCTCGAACTGATAGCGGTCGAGAATGCCGGCGAGCTGCACCGCCAGGGCATGGCGCCCGGCACGGTCGAGCGCGGCGACGGCGTGGCGCAGGCCGTCGCCGTCCTCCAGCCCGGCCAGCCAGGCGGCGTCAGCGAGCGCGGCGTCGATGGTCCAGATCAGCGCCTCCACCCCGTAGGGGTCGGGGCCCGCCGTCGGCGCCACCAGGGCGCGGCAAAAGGCGCCAACCGGGCGGAGATCGAGGCCGGCACTGATGCCATGCGCCGAACGCGCCGCCAGCTCGGTCGCCAGCCAGCGCCCGATCACCGCACCCTGCACCAGCACCGTCGCGCTCGCCAGTGGCGAGCCGGCCTGATGGCGGTCGAGGTGGGCGGCGAGCAGGCTCACCGCCTGCTCGAGGCTGGTATGGGGGATGATGGTGCAGGCCATCGCCGGAACATCACCGGCGAAAGCGGGGTGCGGTCAAGGATTGCTTTTGCGATTGCGGCGGGCGCTGGAAGTCAGGAGTGAGCTCGCACGGAAGGCGGATCTCCTGGCTGTCGCCGGAGCGGACGAAGCGGGTGATGGCTGAGGTGGTCAGGTGCCGCGGTCGAGCCTGGCGCCGGCGCCAGAGCAGCGCCAGTCTGAGCGAGCGCTTCCACGCCCTGGTGCCGATGCCGGCCCGCGCTGGGCGGGCGACCGCCTACCTCTGCTTCGCCGAGCGCTGCCTGCCGGCGGTCACCGATGCCGCCGCACGGACCGCGCAGCTGACCCGCGAGCTCGGGCACCGCTGAACCGCCGGGCAGGAGCTGGCCAGAAGTAGGAGCTCACCCGGCTTTCCCGCCTGGCCCCGAGCTTTGCCCCTGGACGAGCGACACCGGCAGGCAGCAGGCCGGCAGCGAGCGCTTGGGCGCGGCGATGCGCTGGAGCAGGAGCTCGACCGCGACCTTGCCGAGGTCGAAGCGCGGCAGGATGACGGTGGTCAGCGGTATGCCGGTGTGGTCGGCGGGCTCATCGGCGATGGCGACGATGCTCAGATCACGTGGCACCTGCAGGCCGAGCTGGGCGGTGGCGGTGTAGAGGATGGGCTCCGCCTCGCGTTCGCTGTAGGTCACCACCGCGGTCGGACGGTCCGGCACGCGCAACCAGGCGCGCACGCGCTCCAGGATTTCAGGTTTCGGCACCGTCGCGGCGGCGGTGATGACGCGCGCCGGCAGCCCGGCGCTGCGCAGCGCCCGCTCGTAGCCGGCGCGGCGGTCCGCCGCGCTGTAATGATGGCCGCCCAGGTCGGTGCCATGGCAATAGTCGACGTAGGCGATGCGGCGGTGCCCGTGCGCGAGCAGGTGCTCGGTGGCCGCCATGCCGGCACCCTCGTCGTCGGGATGCACGCAGTCGCGCGGCTGCTTGGTATTCATCCAGATCGCAGGCAGGCGGTGGCGGGTGATGGCCTGGGCGAGGACCTCGGGGATGTCGGTGTTGTAGTTGATGAGCAGGCCGTCGGCCATGAGCTCGCCGATGATCTTGGGCACCTGCCCGCGTTCACGCAGATCGCGCTCCGGGATGACGGCGTGCACAAGATGCATGCCCGCCGCGGTCAGGGCGTGGTCCATGCCGGAGAGCTGCGGGCGGAACAGCACGCTGTTCCAGGGATCATCGCTGAGCACCAGCGCGGCGCAGCCGAAGCGTCCGGAGCGCATGGCCTTGGCCGCGCTGTTGGGCCGGTAGCCGAGCTCATCGGCGGCGGCTCTGACGCGTGCCACCGTCTCGGGCCGGAACAGCCGTTCGTGGCCGGTGAGCACGGCTCCGACGGTCTGCAGCGAGAGGCCGCAATGCTCAGCGATGCGTTTGAGGGTGATGGCCATGGTGATGCCGGGCGGCGGTGCTCGCGCAGGGCATGCTCGGCGCCACGCCGCGCCGCGAAAGCGATATTGGCGCCGCGGCAGCGCGGGGGCGTCGCTGTGCGCCCATCACCGCGCGTAGCGGCGGCCAGGCGCGGGTCCGGCTCCGGGCGAGATGTGACCGGGGCGCGCGATCAGGACAGTTCGGCTAGGAGCTTGGTGCCGGTCCCCACCGGTTTGTCGGTCTTGACCCCGGCGCGCGCCAGGATGGCGGTCAAGAGGTCGCCGATGCTGCCATTGGCCTTGGCGCAGCGTCCGCTGCGGATGGTGCCGCCGCCCTTGCCGGCGATGATGGTCGGCAGGCGCTTGAAGTCGTGCCAGCCCTTGTCCATGCCGGAGCCCCAGGTGACGATGCAGTGGTCGAGCAGGGTGCCGGGACCCTCCTTGAGCGCTTTCAAGCGGCCCACCAGGTAGGCGAACTGCTCGATCGCGAAGCGGTCGATCTTCATCAGCTTGGGGATCTTGTCCGGGTTGTCGGTGTGGCTGATCTCGTGGTGGGAATCGGGAACGCCGATCTCCGGATAGGAGACCGCATGCACATGCGAGCCGATCAGCGTGCACACCCGCGTCAGGTCGGTCTGCCAGGCGAGGATCATCAGGTCGCACATCGCGCGGATGTGCTCGCTCCACTTCACCGCTCCGCTCGGCACTGTGACGGTGATCGGTGGTGAACTGGCGAAGCCGGACTCGGACTTGCGCCCCTTGCCGGCCTGGGCGAGGGCGGCTTCGGCCTGCTGGCGTTCGATCGCGGTGACGCGCTTCTCCAGCGCGCGCATGCTCTCGAGGTACTCGTCCAGTCGCTGCTGATCGGAGAAGCCGACGCCGCCGCGCAGGTCCTTGGCGCCGCCCAGGATGAGGTCGAGCATGCTGCGGTCGAGCGAATCGCCGCCCTCTTCCGGGGCGGCGGCGAAGCTGCTGGCATCGATGGCCGGTCCGCCCGTCCGCCGGGGCTTGGATTGGCGCGATGAGAACAAGCGCTTGAAGACATTGGCGGGCGAGATCTCAACCGGCAGCGGCTGGGTCGGCCCGGCGAAGGCGCCGGTCGAGTAGTAGCGGTTGTTGAAGCCCTGCTCGCCGAGGCCGCTCGCTGCATTGTCGCGGTAGCCGAGCTCGAGCGACGGCACCGGGGTGTAGACGCCGATCTGGTTGGCGGCGATCTGGTCGGCGGAGATCGCGAGGTTGATCTCGCCCGGCTTGTCGCGGTTGGGCAGCGCCGCGGTCAGCCACGAGGCCAGTTCGCGGCAGTGGGGGGGCGGCCACGGTTTGCCGTCCTCGGCGCCCTTGAGGTTGTCGAGCAGCAGGCACTGATCGACCACCTCGCGCAGCGGCTCGAGGGTCGGCGGCAGGGTGGCGGGATAGGTCGCGGGATCGCTCGGCCAGAAGGCGTCCTGCCAGACCCCGCAGGCGTGGTACATGAAGCCGAGGCGGATCGGCGGCTTGTAGGCGCCACCGGCCTTGGGCGTCTCGGCCCAGCCCATCGCCTCCAGCAGCGGCAGCCCGAGCGCCACCCCGCCGAGGCCTTTGAGGCAGGTACGGCGATCGATCATCCAGGAGCGGCGCATGGGGATCCCTTCCCGCTCGCGATGGAGCGCTGGGTGGGTGCGGAGGAGGCCGTCATGGCAGCCGCCGATTGACCACGGGATAGCTGGTGAGGACCGCCACCAGCAGGCTCTGCAGGCGGAAGCCGTCGCGCTGATTGGCGCACACGAGGTCGTCGACCACCACCTCATCGTAGCCTTCCAGGCTGCGGCAGAGCACAAACGACAGCAGCTGGCGGGTCAGCGCGCGGGCGACCTCGTCGCGGCGTGCGCTGATGATGGTCTTGAGCTGCCGAGGCTCATGGAAGGCGATATGCCCAGGCAGTTCGCCGCCGGCATCGACCGGCAGCCCGGTGTCATCGCGCTCGCGCCAGCGCCCGAGGCTGTCGAAATTCTCCAGCCCGAAGCCGAGCGGATCCATCAGCTGGTGGCAGCCGGCGCAGGCGGGGTCCAGGCGATGCCGCTCGGCGCGCTGGCGCAGGTTGAGCGCGGCGTTGGCCGGTACGTTCTGCTGGTCGAGCGAGGGCACGTTCATCGGCGGGGTCGGGGTCGGTTGGCCGAGAATGCTCTCGAGCACGAAGCGCCCGCGCTTGACCGGGCTGGTGCGCGTCGGCAGCGAGGTCACCGCCAGGACGGCCGGCAGGGTCAGGATGCCGCCGCGGTTGAGGTCGTTCAGCGCCACCCGGCGGAACTGCGCGCCCTTCACCTCGTTCTCCAGGCCGTAGAGCCGGGCGAGCGGTCCATTGAGGAAAGTGAAGTCGGCGTCGAGGAGCTCGAACAGGCTGTGGTCTTCGCGCAGGACGTACTCGAACAGCTGCGCCGCCTCCTCGAACATCAATCGGCGCAGCTC
>JAYVMM010000820.1:0-3046 GCA_043758975.1 Planctomycetota bacterium
CCGACGATAAACCGAAAAAGGACCGCACCACCGGGCTGATCCCGGACGATTTCAAGCAGATCGAGAAGCTCGCCCTGCAAGGCGAATACACCGACCAGAGCGTGAATTCGAAGGCCGCACCCTGGCGACGCGGTGCGGCAGCAGCCATCGACAGCCTGTTCATCGCCGTGCTGATGGCGGTCGCCGCGCTGCCGCTGCTGACGGTCGGCTACCTGCTCGGCCTGATGCGCGCCGGAGCGATCATCGACAGCGCCCTGCCGCGCCTGGCCGAACACCCCGCCCAGCCCGCCCGGGCCTACGATATCGTGGCCAGCCTGTTCGCCGACGGCGGGGTGCAGCGCGCCTGCAGCCTGGTCGCCCAACTCCACCAACGCGACGATCAGCAGGCCTTCCTCAGCCTGTTCACCTGCACTGCCACCGCGCTGCTGGCGGCGCTGCTGGTGGCGCTGCTCGGCCTGGTCTCGGCAACGGTGATGCGCGGCGGCCCGCTCGGGCACCGCCTGCTGGGAATTGAGATCGTCGAGCACCATTCCGGCTACTATCCGACCTGGGGTCGGGCGCTGGCGCGCTGGGTGCTCTTCGCCCTGCTCCTCCCGCTCAGCCCGTTGGGCCTGCTCCTACCACGCGGCCTGCACGACCTGTGCTGCGGCTGCCGGGTGCGCCAGCGCCGGTGGTGAGCCGCCGGTGATGCCCTGGGCGAGGCGCTTGCGGCGGCCACCGCAGCGCCAAGCTGGCGCCTCCCCGCGGGAACCAGCATGCTCGAACTCCTGACCGCCCCCCTCGTCGCCCGCCTCAGTGCCCACCTCGGGGTACCGCCCGCCACCGTCGCCGCCCTCATCACCACCCCGGCCAAGGGCGTCGCCGGCGATGTCGCGCTGCCCTGCTTCCAGCTGGCCAAGGCGCGCGGCGTGGCCCCGCCACAGCTGGCCAAGGAGCTCGCCAGCCTGCTCGACGGCGGCACCCTCACCGCCACCGCCGCCGGACCCTTCCTCAACCTCACCTTTGCGCCCGCAGCGGTGGCTGGCGCCCTGCTGCCGGGGCTGGTGGAGAATCCGCTCACCGCCCTGCGCGCGACCTCCGGCGCCGGCAAGACGGTGTGCATCGACTTCTCCAGCCCGAACATCGCCAAGCACCTCGCCTTCCACCACATCCGCTCGACCATGATCGGCAACGCCCTCGCGCGCCTCTACGGCGCCCTCGGCTACCGCGTGGTGCGCATCAACTTCCTCGGCGACTGGGGCACCGCCTTCGGCAGGCTGATCGCGGGCTGGAAGCGCGAAGGCCTGGCCATCGCTGATCTCGAGCGCGCCGCGGACCAGGTGACCTTCCTGCACGAGCTCTACGTGCGCATCTCAAACGCCGCCAAAGCGGAGCCGGCGATCGAAGAAGAGGCGCGCGCGTGGTCGAAGCGACTGGAGGACGGCGACACCGAGGCGCGAACGCTCTGGCAGCTGTTCAAGGACGTCAGCCTGGCCGAATTCAAGCGCGTCTACGCCATGCTCGGCGTCGCCTTCGACTCCTGGAAAGGCGAAGCCCACTACGAGGGCAAGATGGGGCCGGTGCTCTCCGAGCTCGAGGCCAAGGCGCTCACCCGCCTCGACCAGGGCGCGGTGGTGGTCGACCTGAGCGCGCTCGGCTTCAAGAAGCCGGCCCTGCTCAAGCGCGCTGACGGCGGCACCCTCTACGCCACCCGCGACCTCGCCGCCTGCGACGACCGTTGGCAGGAGTTCGCCTTCGACCGCTCGCTCTACGTGGTCGACCTCGGGCAAGCGCTGCATTTCAAGGAATGGTTCGCCATCGCCAAGCTGCTCGCCCGGCCTTATACCGACCGCCTGCGCCACATCGGCTTCGGCATCGTGCTGATGTGGAACGACGACCCCCGCGAGGGCCAGGCACCCGGCTGGGCGCGCGTCGCCACCCGCAACGGCAAGGTCATGCTCCTACGCGAGGTGCTCGAGGAGGCGGTCGCGCGCGCGCGCGCGGTTATCAGCGAAAAGAACCCCGACATCGTCGGCGAGGAGCGCGAGCGCATCGCCCACGCGGTCGGCGTCGGCGCGGTGGTGTTCAACGACCTCAAGAGCGGGCGCACCAACGACGTCAAATTCCGCTTCGAGGAGGCCCTGCGCTTCGACGGCGAGACCGGACCCTACCTGCAGTTCGCCCACGCCCGGTTGTGCTCGATCGAGCGCAAGTTCAGCGAAGCGCACCCCCAGCCGCCCGCCCTCGCGCCCGCCCTGCTCACGCGCGAGGATGAGAAGCAGGTGTTGCTCGCCATCGCCCGGCTGCGCGCAGCGCTCGAGCGCGCGGTCGACGGCGACGAGCCGAGCGTGATGGCCAGCGCCCTGCTCGTTCTCGCCGGCCAGGTGGCGAGCTGGCTGACCGCCGGCAATCATGAGCCGCTCGCGCGCGTGCTGTGCGCCGACCCGGCCCCGGCCACGGCGCGCCTGGCGCTGGTGCGCGCGGCGCGCGCCTGCCTGGGCGAGGGCCTGCGCCTGATCGGGCTGCAGGCGCCCGAGCGCATGTAGCTGAGCGCGCGCGGCGCCGCGTCCGGCCCGATCATTGCCACTGGCAGCGCGCCGCGCAGGTCCATCATGGCGGCGACCCGCCGCGCCCTCACCGAGCCCACGAGCCGCCCATGACCGATCTGAACGCCGCCCTCGCCATCCCCTATGGCTCGCATGCGCGCCACAGCTGCGACCTCTTCGTCCCGCAGCGGTTCAATGACGGCACCCTGGTGGCCTGCTTCCATGGCGGCTGGTGGAGCCACGGTCGTCACGAGGACCTGCGCGCCTTCTGCCTGCACCTCGCCGAGCTCGGCCATCCCGCGGCGACCATCGGCGTACGCCTGCTCGGCGACGGCGCCCGCCACGGCCAGGAGGTGATCGATGACGCGCGCGCCGGCCTGCTCAAGGCCCTCGAGGAGGCGGCGTGCGCGGGCGCCAACCCCGAAGCGGTGGTGCTGCTTGGCAGCGGCAGCGGCAGCCTGATCGCGCTCACCCTGGCCAACCAGCTCGCCGGCGAGCCCAAGCTGCGGCTACGCGGTGCG
>JAYVMM010000821.1:0-8560 GCA_043758975.1 Planctomycetota bacterium
CGATAGAGCGGCGCGCGCTGGGCCAGCACCTCGGCAACCTCGTCCGCCGGGTGCTTCCCGGTCAGGCTAGGGCGCAGGTTGCGGTCTTCGCGCAGGCGCTGCGCGAGCACCGCGACCGGGACCTCGAGGTAGGCCACCAGGCCGCCGCAACCGCGCAACAGGTCGCGGTTCTCCTCGCGCAGCACGCAGCCGCCGCCGGTCGAGAGCACCAGCGCCTGTTCGCCGGCAAGCTCGGCAGCGAGCGCGGCGCCCTCCAGGGTGCGGAAGGCGGGCTCGCCGTCGCGGGCGAAGATCTCGGCGATGGCGCGCCCGGCGCGGGCGGCGATGCGCTGGTCGCAATCGACGAAGGGCCAGCCCAGAGCGGTGGCGGCCAGGCACCCGACTGTGGTTTTTCCACAGCCGCGATAGCCGACCAGGGTTAGGCGGGGCAGCATGGCCAGAGGCTAGGGCGGCCGGCGGGGCGCCAAGCGGCATCCGCGGGCGCGGACCGCGCACGGTCCGCCGCAACCCCCCGCGCGCAGGTGGGGTTCTCCTATTGCCTGCACCCGTGCAGGGGGGTAGAAGACAGCATCTTATGGCGCAGCTCCTGCAACCTAAGCAACAGCTCGCCGGCTACGAGATCCTCGAGCTGGTGGGCAAGGGCGGCATGGGCGAAGTCTACCGGGCGCGGCAAATCTCTATGGAGCGCATTGTCGCGCTCAAGATCCTCGCCCCGCGCCTGGCCAAGCAGGATCCCAGCTTCGCCCGCCGCTTCGTCGAGGAGGCGCGCGCGGCCGGGCGGCTGAACAACCCCAACATCATCGCCGTGCACGATGTCGGCAAGGCGCCGATGCCCGGCGACCCCGATGCCGAACTCGACTACTTCTCGATGGAGTTCGTCGACGGCGAATCGGTCAAGGACGTGATCGAGCGCCAGGGCGGCTGCCCGCTGTCGCTGGTCGGGCAGGTCATGCTCGGCATGAGCGAAGCGCTGGTCTATGCCGAGGTCCAGGGCATCGTCCACCGCGACATCAAGCCCGACAACATCATGCTCACCAATGGTGGAGTGGTAAAGCTCGCCGACCTCGGCCTCGCCCTCCAGCTCGGCGGCGAAGAGGGCCTGATCGAGAAGGACGAGAAGGGCCGCGGCAAGGTCATGGGCACGCCGCTGTACATGAGCCCGGAGCAGGCGCGGGCGCTGCCGGTGGATTCGCGCAGCGACCAGTACAGCCTCGGCGCCACCCTCTACCACATGCTCACCGGCAAGCCGCCTTTCCGCGGCGAGAACGCCAAGTCGATCATGAAGTCGCACGTCTTCGATCCGGTGCCGGATCCCAAGACCATCAATGCCGAGGTGCCCGAGCTGTGGCGCCAGCTGTGCATGAAGTTGATGGCGAAGAACCCCGAGGAGCGCTTCACGACTTGCGTCGGGCTGCGCGAGGCGGTGCAGGCGGCGATCAGCGGGCAGAGCGGCCCCGGACCGTCGCGCCGCGTGCGCGCCGCGGGCTGGGTGTCCTCGGTCGAACGCACCGCCGGCATGCCGAGCTGGGCCAAGCTGCTGGTCTACGCTGGCGCCGCCTCGGCGGTGGCGCTGGTGGTGGTGCTCATCCCGGGCGGCAGCCACGGCAGCGCCACCGATGCTCCCAAGCCGGTGGTCGACCAGCTGCCACCACCACCGCCCAATCCGCAAGCGCGCGCCATGGAGCGCGTGCAGGCCGCGCTCAAGGCGTTGCCGCCGGAGCCGGACAAGGCGCTGCTCCAGCTCGACGCCCTGCTCGCCGACCAGACCCTGCCCGCCGGCCCGGCGCGTGAGCGCGTGGCCCAGGAGGTGGTGCGGCGCAAGGCCGAACTCGAACAGGCGCGCAAGGCCCACGACGAGATGCTCGCCAAGCAGCGCCTGGCACGCGCCGACGAAGTGCTCAAGGCGATGGCCGCCGGCAACCTGATGGTGGTCAAGGAGGGCCTGCAGGCACTCGCCAGCGAACTCGACAAGCTGCCGGCGGCAACGCGCGACGGCCTGGTTCGGGTCAAGCAGCAGTTCCAGCTCGCCCTGGTCGACGTGCAGAAGCAGTTCAGCGACCGTCTGCTGCAGGCCAAGCGCCACGAGGAGGTCGACGCCGCGCTCGCCGAGGCCAAGGCCAGCCCGCTCGGCGACGAGGCCATCGCCGCCCTCAGCGAACTCGCCGGCAAGCGCGGCGCCGAACTGGGCAAGTCGGTGGCCGGCAACGGCGGCGGCGCCGAGGACCGCCCGCTGTGGCTGACCTTCGGCGACCAGCTCGAAGCCCTGCGCGCCACGACCGCGGGCTACAAGAAGTTCAAGGCCCTGGCCGAAGTCGAAGGGGGCAAGTTCTCCGCCGATTCGCGCGAGCTGATCAAGGTCCTGGGCGACCTCGGCGAGCAGGCGCTGGCGATCCAAATGGTGCTGCGCAAGTACATGGGCGACCAGCATCGTCCGCCGGTCGACGTGGTGATCGCCGGCAAGCCGCAGAAGATCAAGCTGATCACCTTCAGCAGCAGCGCGGTCTCCTACGTGGCGGTTGGCGCCGGCGCCGGCGACCCTGAGCAGTCCGCTGATCGCAAGCAGGTCGAATTGCCGCTGCGCGACATCCTCGAGCACACTCCGGCCGAGTTCTTCGTCGACGACCTGCCCAACGCGGAGGACCGTCCGCGCGCGGTCCTCGCCTACCTGTGGTACTGGCGCCAGCCCGAAGCGCTCGCCCTGGCGGCCAAAATGGTCAACGAACCGCTCGCCAAGGCGATCACCGTGCTCGAGTCCAAGGCGCATCCGATCGAGTCCCACGGCAAGGTCGCGCGTGCGGGCAAGCAGGTCACGGTGAGCTATGACTTCACCACCAAGCGCCCCGAGCTGCTCGCGGATTTCGCCGGCGATGGCATCACCATCAGTGCCAACGGGCTGAGCTGGGTCTCGGCCAAGGTCTCGCCCAAGGGCTCGGGCGAGGCCGACCTGCCGACCCTGCGCTGGAAGGATGGCCTGCTCCCTCCCCTCTCCATCACCGCGCAGTGCTTCCTCCGCCACGAATGCTACCTCATCATGTTCGGGGTCGCGGGCGGCGGCAAGTGCGTGCGCATCGGCTTCAACACCTTCAGCAACACCCACAAGGTGATATCGCTGGTGACCAAGCCCGACGGCGTCAACTTCGAGGTCGGGAAAAACCCGTGGTCCAAGCTCGGCCCCAGGCCCTACTTCAAGCTCAACGAAGCGGTCAAGATCGACGTTGCGGTCTCGACCGAGGGCAAGGTGACGCTCAAGTTCAACGACAACGTGGTTGGCGACGAGACCCAGGTGCTGCTGCCGGTCGACAAGCCGATCTCGCCCATCGTGCAGTCGTTCTCCAAAGACGAAGGCACCGAGGGTGGCATGGACATCAGCCAGCTGACCATCACCGGGACGCTGAGCGAGGGCCGCTAGACGGCGGTACCGGGTCGTAGCCGTGCCCGCCCCAGGGGTGGCAACGGCACACGCGGCGCACGGTCAGCAGGCTGCCGCGCCACGCGCCATGGCGATCGAGCGCCTCGAGGGCGTAGCCCGAGCAGGTCGGGGTGAAGCGGCAGGTCGGCGGCTTGAGCGGCGAGAGCGCGCGCTTGTAGACCCGCACCAGGAACATGAGCACAGCCCTGATCACGGCGGCGCCGCCGTCGGATGCCGCTCCGGCGCGCGTCCGCCCCCGCCCCCGCCCCCGCGTCCACCCGGCGCGCGGCGCCCGCCGCCCTGCGCCTTGGCCTGGAGTGCACGCCGGGCGAGCTCGACGATCTCGGTGCTGAGTTCCTGGTGGCTGTGCTCCGGCGGGTCGGAGCGAAACAGCACCACCATGTCCAGGCCCATGAGGGTGTGCTGGAGCTGGGTGCGGAAGAGTTCGCGCACCCAGCGCTTGAGCTGGTGGCGGCGCACCGCGGTGCCGACCGTCTTGGCGGCGACCATGATGCCGAGGCGGGCCGGGCGGGTGCGGTCCTCGCGCGGACGCAGCAGCACCACCACATGGCGACCGGCGCACTTCTGCTGGCGGTTGAAGACGCGGCTGAAATCGCGTCCATCATGCAGCCGGTGGGAGGGCGGATGGCGCTGGTTCATCGCCGGGTTCCGGGATCAATCCGCTCATCCGTTCGCCACGGGAATGCGTTCATGCGCGTCATGGTCGCAGCCTAGGCGCCGGGCCGGACCGGCCAATCGGGGCAGACGCGCTCGGCCTTCGCTCGGCGGCGGGACCATCGGCGGGTGGAATGTCATTTCGACATGCTTCACCCACAGAATGAGCGCAATAGCCCTAGGTTCATAGGGGGCTCAGCGCCATCCCCGCGCTGGCATTCGCGGGCGACTTGGCTTGGGGGTTAGGAGCCGATCCTCCGCCGACTGTCGTGCCCGCGGAGATGCCGCCGGCAGAGGGCGATGAGCGCGACGATCCCACCAGCAGCCTGGTCGAGGCCCTGGACCGTCTGCGTGCCACTGAGGCCCAGCTGCCGGTCGAGGCGGAGCTCGCCGCCACCACGGTCTGCCGGTGCTCGGTGACGGTTCGCCGCCACCCCCGCCGGAGCCCGAGTCGGCGCCACCGGCCTGAAGTAGGGGGTACAAAAAGAACGGGCGTCTGGACTGGGGTTGACCCTGTCAGCGCAGTTCCTACACTCCCGCCTCACTTTTGGCGTGGGTCGTCCACGCCGAAGGCCGTTCCGCCCGCTTCCGAACGGGCCGCCCGCATTACGCGGTGTCGGTCCGCGGGGGTACGCCGGACGCAACGGTCGGCACTCTCCCTCTGCGTACTCCCAACCACGCCCCCGTGCAGAGGGGGTATGGAGCTTTGCACATGGCTATCGTCAACGTCAGGGAACTGCTGGAATCCGGCATCCACTTCGGGACCGCCGCCAGCATGTGGCACCCGCGCATGAAGCCGTTCATCTTCGGCAAGCGCAACGCCATCCACATCATCGACATCAAGCAGACCGTGCGCGGTCTGATCCAGGCCTACTACTACGCGGCCAAGCTCGCCAAGGCCAACAAGACCGTGCTCTTCGTCGGCACCAAGCGCCAGGCGCGCGATGTCATCCGCGATGCCGCGCGCAGCGCCGGCATGCCCTACGTCGCCGAGCGCTGGCTGGGCGGCACGCTGACCAATTTTGAGACCGTGCGCGCCTCGATCAGGCGCCTCGACGAGATCGAGCGCGACATGGGCAGCCCGGAGTACATCCGCCAGTCGAAGAAGGTGCAGGCGCGCGATGCGCGCGAGCGCCGGCGCATCCTGCGCAACCTCGCCGGCGTGCGCACCATGGCCAAGCTGCCCGATGCGCTCTTCGTGGTCGACCCGCACAAGGAGATGAGCGCGGTGCGCGAGGCGCACCGCCTCAACATCCCGATCATCGGCCTGGTCGACACCGACACCGATCCCGATCTGGTCAACCTCACTATCCCCGGCAATGACGACGGCATCCGCTCGATCCAGGCGGTGGTCAAGGTGCTGCTCGATGGCTTCACCAAGGGCCGCTCCGAGCAGGTGACCAGGGCCGAGCCGGCGCCCGCCAGCGCCGCTCCCGCTCCCGCGCCGGCGCCCGCCGGCGGCGCCTCCGCCTTCCCCGCCCCATCACCGGCCTGAACCATCCCGCGCCGGAGTATCCGGCGCCCCGCCGATGCCGACGGGCGGTCCACTCCGCCCGCCGGCGCCCACGTCTACCCTGCTGGAAGCGCACGCTTATGACCACGCCGAATGTCGAAATCTCCGCCAAGCTGGTGATGAGCCTGCGTGATCGCACCAACCTGCCGATGATGAAGTGCAAGCAGGCGCTCGAGGCGACCAAGGGCAGCCATGCCAGCGCCGATGCCTGGATCGAGGCGGCGATCGAACAGCTGCGCAAGCAGGGGCTCTCTGCGGTCGACAAATTCGCCAACCGCGAGACCACCAATGGCGGCCTCGGCCTCGCGCAGAAGGACGGCGCCGGCGCCATCGTCCTGCTCGGCTGCCAGACCGACTTCGTCTCGGGCAACGACGTGTTCAAGGACTTCGTCAAGCAGCTCGCCGAGACCGCCCTGGCGAGCGGCGCCGCCAGTGCTGACGCGCTCAAGGCGGGCACGCTCGGCGGCCAGCCGATCGCCGACGTGCTCGCGCTCAAGATCCAGCAGATCGGCGAGAACCTGGTGATCGCCAAGGTCGCCACCCTCGCCGGCGCGGTGGTGGTCGGCTACAACCATGGCGGCAAGATCTGCACCCTGGTCAGCGGCACCGGCGACGCCGCCAAGCTGCGCATGATCGCCCTGCACGTGGCCTCGGCCAGCCCAGCGCCGATCGCCCTCAACCGCTCCGCGGTCGATGCCGCGGTGGTGGCCAAGGAGCGCGAGATCCTGCTCGCCACCCCCGAGGTCCAGGCCAAGCCCGAGGCGATGCGCGTGAAGATCGTCGAGGGCAAGCTCGGACGCTTCTTCAGGGAGCAGGTCCTGCTCGAGCAAGAGATGCTGCTCGATGCCGAGAAGGGCGAGACGGTCGAGAAGTACGCCCTCCGCCACCAGCTCACCGTCACCGGCTTCGTCCGCTTGGCGGTCTGAACCGCGCCCTCCTCCCCCGGCCCCGCCCCACGCCGGGCCGGGTCGCGCGCTCCGCCCGGGGCCCCCGGAGATCACGATGACCGCGCTCGGCACCCCGCTTACGCCTTCTGCCACCAGGGTCATGCTGCTGGGCTCGGGCGAGCTGGGCAAGGAGGTGGTGATCGAGCTGCAGCGGCTCGGGTGCGAGACCATCGCCTGCGACCGCTATGCCGATGCCCCGGCGATGCAGGTCGCGCATCGCAGCCACGTCTTCTCCATGCTCGACGGCAAGCGCCTGCGCGAGGTGGTCGAGCGCGAGCGACCGCACCTCATCGTGCCCGAGATCGAGGCCATCGCCACCGACGTGCTGGTCGAGCTCGAGCGCGAAGGCTTCACCGTGGTACCCTCGGCGCGCGCCGCGCGGCTGACCATGAACCGCGAGGGCATCCGCCGCCTCGCCGCTGAGGAGCTCGGCCTGCCGACCTCGCCCTATTGCTTTGTCGCCAGCCAGGAGGAGTTCGCCGACGCCGCGCGCGCGCTCGGCTACCCCTGCGTGATCAAGCCGGTGATGTCCTCCTCAGGCAAGGGCCAGAGCGTGGTGCGCGCCCCCGCCGACATCGAGGCGGCCTGGCGCTATGCCCAGACCGGCAGCCGCGCCGGCGCCGGGCGCTGCATCGTCGAGGGCTTCATCACATTTGCCTACGAGATCACCGTGCTGACGGTGTCGGCCTGCAACGGCGTGCAGTGCTGCCCGCCCATCGGCCATATCCAGATCGACGGCGACTACCGCGAATCGTGGCAGCCCACGCCAATGTCGGCCAAGGCCTGGGATGACGCCCAGCGCATCGCCCAGCGGGTGGTCTCGGCCCTTGGCGGGCGCGGCATCTTCGGCGTCGAGTTGTTCGTCTGCGGCACCGCCGGCAGCGCCGACGAGCAGGTGGTGTTCAGCGAAGTCAGCCCGCGTCCGCACGACACCGGGCTGGTGACCCTGGGCAGCCAGCAGTACAGCGAATTCGCCATCCATGCGCGCGCCATCCTCGGCCTGCCGGTGCCGCCGGTGCTGCTGCTGCGCGCCGCCGCCAGCGTCGCCATCCTCGCCGAGGGCGAAGGGGTGCCGCGCTTCGCCGGATTGGAGAAGGCGCTGGCGGTGCCCGAGAGCCAGCTGCGCCTGTTCGGCAAGCCGGTGTGCACCGGCAAGCGCCGGCTGGCGGTGGCGGTGGCGGGCGCCGAAGAGGTCGAACTGGCGCGCGCGCGCGCGCGCGCGTGCGCCGCCGCGGTGCGCATCGAGCTCGGCTGAATTATCAGGCCGGCGCCCGGCGCCTGGCGGCGCCCGGGGAATTCATCGCATCCTGACACAGACCACATTGCCCCTTCTGCGGGCCTTGCAGCATGCGCCGCGGACGCCAGCGCGGCAGTGCGCGCCGTCCCGGTTGCTTGACTGGGCTGCCCTGGGCCGCACGGTCACCCTGACCACCGGCTGCTGCCGGGGTGGAGCAGACCACGCATGGCGAATACGGCAAAGCTGCGGGAGGTCCCCCGTTACCGCCTCGGTATCGATCTGGGCGGCACCAAGATGCATGCGGTGGTGATCAACCGCCGCGGGCGCCCGCTCGGCTCGGCGCGGCGACCGACTAAGCCGGAGGGCGGCTACCGTGAAGTGCTCAAGCGCCTGGGCGAGACTGCACTCGAAGCCATCACCGATGCGGGCATTTCGCTGCGCGAGATCCGCGCCATCGGCCTGGGCATGCCCGGGCCGGTCGACCTGACGCGCGGGCGGGTGGTGGTGGCGCCCAACCTCGGCTGGGAGGATAAGCCAGTGGCGGTCGACCTGCGGGCCCTGCTGCACAAGCCGGTCATGCTGATGAACGACGTCAATTGCGGCGGCCTGGGCGAGGCCACTTACGGCGCCGCCAAGGGCGCCGCCAGCGCCGCCGTCGCCTTCGTCGGCACCGGGCTGGGCGGGGCGCTCATCCTCGACGGGCGGGTGATCAACGGCGCGCACGGCTTCGGCGGTGAGATCGGTCATGTTCCGGCGCCCTTCGACGGGGCGCCCTGCGC
>JAYVMM010000822.1:0-10784 GCA_043758975.1 Planctomycetota bacterium
GACCGCTGCCACCATCTCACGGTCGCAGGCGAAGCTGGCGATGACCACCAGCAGGTCCTTCTGCAGCAGCAGTGTGAGCTCGCTGCTGGCGGCGGCATCACCCTCCACCACGCGTGCCGCAACGGCATCGAATTCCTCTGACCGCATGCCGCGCTCTCCCTCTCGCGAGACCCGGGACGATTTCCCAGTCTACTACCAAATCCCCGGCAAATTCTTGCACCTGGGGAAGTACGTTCGTACTGGGAGTGTCGCTGGGACGCCCGCGCTGTCGCGCGCCATCCGCCCTGGCGGATGCTCCCGTCTGCTTCACCAGCCCCTGGTGCGGTCGCTCCGCCGCAGGGGCGGCAGAGGTGGCAGGAGCGCAGGAATCGGCGCGGCGCGCGGGCGCTCAGCGCCGCCCGGCGAGGTAGCAGCTGGTGTAAACCGCCTGCGCCACCGGAGCGTTGACGCAGTACTCGTTGGCTCCCGGCCAGCTGTAGACGTCGGCGTAGGATTCCGGCGCCGGCCAGCTGCGCGAGGCGGGCACCATGCGCGCCGGGGTGAGCAGCCATTGGTGCACCCAATCGCTGCCGCCCGGCATGCTCTGGTCGCTCGGGCCGTAGATGGTCAGGCCGACCGGCGCCGGCTGGCCGGTGAGGTGGGAGTCGAGCTTGAGCGGATGGCGCACCGCATCCACGCCCATGCCGGTGGTGAAGCAGCGGTTCTCGGGGTTGGCGCCGCAGCGGAAGTTGGCGCTGGCGATCAGCGCCGCGAGGTAGTGCGGGTCATGGCTGAGGTAGTGCGCGCGCGCGATGGTGGAATTCTGGCCAGGGTTGGTGTAGACGGCGCAGAACTCCATCACCGGGATGCCCGGCAGCGAGGAGGCGAGGTTGAAAGCGTTGCCGGACATGAAGCGCACCGCGACGTTGCCGGCGAGGATGAACAGCGCTTTGGCATTGGCCTGCAGGGCGGGGTCGGCGAGCTCCGCCGGCAGGCGGGCGTAGGTGAAGCTGGCGTCGCCCTGCTGGAAAGGTTCGATCCAGCCGCCGGCGTAGGCGGTGTCCTTGGCCTGGTGCAGTTCGCACAGCGCCTTGAAGCGCTCGTGGAAGCGGGTCTCGCGGGTGAGCCACCACAGCGCCACCGCCGCGTAGGCCTCGTGGGCGTGCGCCTGCAGCCACTGCGGGGTGGGGTGGGCGCCGCCATCGACCGCCGCCGCTCCGCCCTGGCCTTCGGCCCAGGTCCACGCCTTCAGCGCGCTCGCGCGCAGCAGGCCGGCCTGGGCGGGGTCGTAACGCTCGAGCACGCGCGCCATGTTGGCGGCGATGGCGGCATAGTACCAGCTGGTGGCCGGACTCGGCGCGTAGACGCACAGCGGATTGGAATCGATCCAGCTGACATCGCCCTTGCGCATGCCCCAGCCGTCGCCGAAGCCGTCGCGCACCGCGCCGTCGGCGCGCTGCAGGCGCCGGAAGCAGGACAGCCCCCACAGCGCCTCGTCGAGCAGGTCGGGGATGGCGTTGCCGGCCTCGGCTGCGGGCAGCGAAAGCTTGAGCTGGCGCAAGGAATCGGAGGCGAGTTCGAAGGACTCGGTGAGCAGGTCGGCGGTGGCGAGGGTGGTGGTGTAGACGTCCCAGTCGCCGCCGTCCTGGTAGCCGCCCCAGACGTCCGCGACCTCGGTGAGCGCACCCTTCTCCTTCCACAGGCGCAGCAGCGCCTCGCCGCGCGGACCTTCCTGGCCCTGGTCGATGCCGATATCGATCTGGTAGGCCTTGATCCCGTCATCGGGGTGGCAGGGGCGCGGGCGGGTGAAGGCGAGGACCGGCGGACCCAGGGCGATACCGCTGCGCTGGCTGAGGATGCCCTTCATGCCCAGGCGGTAGGCTCCCTCCCATACCCCATCGTCGAGCGGGAAGGGCTGGCTGCTGCCGATGCCGGGCAGGCGCAGGCGGTAGGTCCCGGGGGTGGCGAAGGCGCTGAAATCGAGCCACCACACCGCCGTGCGGCAGAAGTCCTTGGCCGCCTGCAGAGTCTCGCTGGCATCCTTGGCCTTGCCGAGCTGCGCCTTGCCGGTGAAGACGGTGGCGCCGGAGGCGGCATCGACCAGTTCGAAGGCATCGAGCTCGCTGTGCTGGTAGCTGCCACCGGTGCCCAGCCACAGCGAGCAGTAGCCGCGCTTGTAGGGGTCGGATGGGCGGTAGCCGAGCTGGCTGACATGCAGCGCCTCGCAGCGCGCGACCCGGCTGTCGTGGCGGTAGTCGACGTGGTCCTCGCGCGTGTTGATGCCAATAAGCTGCACGCGGTAGCTCGCGCCCTCGCGCAGCGGGGCGGGCAGCTTGAGGTAGACATGCTCGCGCGTGACCGCGGTCTGCGGCGAGTCCGGCTTGCCCTTGCGCCACACCACAAGCGGGCGCTGCGCGCTGGCGTAGGCGGGGTCGTCCATCGAGCTGATGGCATAGGCCGCAGGTTCGGCGAGGGCGGCGCCATCGATCAGGCTGCCGGTGACGCCGTCGTCCTGGAACAGCCACTTGCCGTCGAAGCTGATGGCGCCGAGCGGATCGTAGCCGCCGTCCGCGCGCCGGCGCTCGACGAGCTGCCCGACCTGCTCCTCGAGCGGGCGCCCGCCACGCATCACCCACGCCTTCTCGCCGCCGCTGCGACGGTCAGTGTCCTGGCGCGCATAGGGCACCATCGCCATCGGTTTGTAGACCCCGGAATGGAACTCGAGCGCGAGGATATCGCGCGCCACCGCGCCCACCTGCGCGACCACCGCGCCATCGGCGGGATGGCTGGCCGCAGGCACCGCGCGCGCGGCGGCGTGCGCGCCCGCACCGGGAGCCCCGCCCGCCTCGCCGGCGCCGCCCGCAGCACCCACCAGCAGGATGCGCTCGACCGCGACATCCATCGCCAGGCCGCCCGCCCAGTCGCCGCTCAGCTGCCACTGGGCGAGGTGGGCGAGGTCGAGCTCGCCCTTCTCGCGCGCATCGGGATGGAGCAGATCGCCGCCGCTGACCGGGGTCACCGTGGTTACGGCCTCGCCCAGCCCCTGCAGGCTGAACAGCCAGCGCGCGCTGCGCCCGGCGCCATCGACCAGCACTAGCTGGATGCCGGCGGCGCGGTTCTGCCCCCCCACGCGCAGGCGCAGGGCGGGCCGGCGCGCGGCGGCGGCGGCCAAGTCCATGGCCTGGACACAGCCGGCGCCGCCCTGGTTGGTGACGCCGCGGATGTGCGCGGCACCGTCTGCGATTGCGACCTTGTCCTGCCACGCGAGGTAGGCGAAGGTGAAGGGGCGGTCGCAGGCGCTGATGACGATGGCGGTGCCGTCCTCCGCCCCGGCGCGAGCCGCCAGCAGCAGCAGCAGAAGCAATAGCGGCAGCGGCAGCCGCCAGGACAGGAGCGGGTGGCGGACGGCGGCGGCGTTACGGTCGATCATGGCGGGCGGCCTCTGCAGCCATTCCGCCGCGCGGGAGGGACCATACACCGTTTTTTCCTGGCCGCCGTTCATGGCGCCGCCGGGGTGAGGGCGAATCGGCGCACCACCAGCTGGTGGCTGGACTCCATCACCATGATGTAGGCCTGGGCCACCACCTCGTCGCCGCGCGCAAGCGGCACCTCACCGGTGCGCAGGCTGAAGGCGGTCGGCGCGAGCGTGAGCCGCTGCGCGCTGCCGGCGGCGAGGTGGAAGTCGGCCTGGAGGTTGGCGCGGAAGTCGCGGGAGTCGGCGGCGGAGGCGATGGTGAGCAGGATGAAGGCGTCGCATGCCTGCGGCAGGTCGTAATCCAGCTCGACGGCAAGGCCGGAGCCGAGTGCGATGTAGCCGGCGCCGGCGGCGGGCGGCGAGACCACCCCCCACACCGGGCGTGTGCCGGCAGCCTGATCGCGGTGGTGGAAGGCGGGCGCGCGCCCGCCGGGCGCGGCCTCCCCGCTCCACTGCGCGCCGGCGGCGGCGAAATCGACCGTCCAGGGCGCGCGCGGCAGGGTGAAGCGCGAGGCCGACCCACTGAGGGCACGCGCCCCGTTGCCGGCGCTCACCAGGAGCGGCGGCGCGCTGCCCTGCAGTACCGCCACCGTGCCCGCATCCACCGTCACCACCGTGCACAGCGCATCGGCGACCACCTGGTAGCGCGTGCCCCGCACCTCGACACTGGCGAACTGGGTCTCGACCGTCAGCGGCGGCCCCTGGGCGCGCGGGGTGGCGGTGAGCGCGACCCGGCCATTGAGCAGGCGCACCCCCGGACGCCCGCTGAGGGTCTCAAGCAGGGTGTCCGTCCCGCTGACCAGGCGGCTGCCGTCGGCGAGCTCCAAGGTGGCCGCGCCGCGCAGGCGGTCGCCGGGCGCCAGCGCCGTCCCGCTGCCAGCCTCGTGCTCGCGCTCGCCCTGCACCACGGTAGCGGCGGCGCCGGTGCCAGCGAGGGTCCAGGTCACTCCCGCGGCGGCGTGGCTGCGATCCATCGCCCGCTGCGCGAGCACGGCGCCAGCCACGCCGAGCAGGACCAGCGCGGCCCAGGGCGCGGCGCGCCGCACGCCGCGCACCACGCTGGGGAGGCGCAGCGCTCGCGGTCCAGGCGCGCCGGGCGCCCTGTCCGCCCCTGCTGCTGCCGACGGGGCGGGCGCGCGTGCGTCGGCGGGGTGCGGCAGCGCGACTTCCCCGCTGAGCGCCAGGGCGCCGTGCAGCGCCAGCAGGCGGGCGAGCTGGCGCTGCGCCGCCGGCTCGGCGAGCAGCTGCACGAGCTCGGCCTGCTCTGCGGCGGCGAGTTCGCCGTCGAGCTGGCGCTCGTAGAGTTCGTCGAGGCGGCTCATGGCGCGCGCCGCCGCGCCTGCTCGATGCAGGCCAACAGGGTGGCGCGCAGGCGGCTGAGCGCGACCTGGATGGCACCGGCGCTGCGACCGGTGCGCGCACTGAGCTGGGCCAGGCTGAGGCCCTGGTGGTAGCGCGCGTGCACCAGCTCGCGTTGGGCTGGCGCGAGCACCCCGAGGCAGCGCTGCAGCTGGTCCACCGCCTCATCGTCGCCGTCGTCCTCGACCGCCGCGGCGGCGACCTGCTCGAGGCGCTCGAGCAGCGCCTCCGCGGGCAGCGCCTGCAGGCGCTGCCGCCGGGCCAGGGCCTGGCGTGCCAGGTTGCGCGCGATGCCGCGCACCCAGGCCCCAGGGTCGGCGCCGGGAGTGAAGCGCGCGGCAGAGCGCTGGAGCGCCACGTAGGTCTCCTGGAGCACATCCTCGGCCATGTCCGCGGGCCCCATCATGCGCAGGAAGCCGAAGAGCAGCAGGCGGTTGGCGAGATACCAGCTGAGCGGATCATGGTCCACCCCTGGATGCTATTCCGCCCAGGCAGCCAGACCATAGCCGCCAATTTGGGCGCCGGCGGGCTGCTGGCGCGCCGGCGCTGCCGCCGGTAACATCCGGCGTCCGGGCGGAGAGCTGGACACTGGAGGCTGTGTGCGCGACGAGGATCATGACCGCTTTCTGCGCCTGTGGACCTCGGCCCAGGCCAGCATCGCCGGCTATGTCAACGCGGTGGTCAGCGATCCCCACCGCGGCGACGATGTCATGCAGAACATCGCGGTGGCGGCGCTGCGGCGCTTCGCCGACTACGACCGCGAGCGCCCCTTCATCGCCTGGGCCATGGGCATCGCCAAGATCGAGATCCTCACCGCGCGGCGCGACCACGCGCGCGCCGCCAGCCGCTTCCGTCCCGCCACCATCGAGGCGCTGGCCGGGGTGTGGGAAGAGCTCCAGGACGAGGGCGACCAGCGCCGCCTGGCGCTCGGCGCGTGCCTGGGGACGCTTGCAGGACGCAAGCGCGAACTGCTCGCGCTGCGCTACGAGCGCGAGCGTCCGCTCGCGGAGATCGCCGCACAGCTGCGCATGAGCGCGGTCGCCGTGCGGGTGGCGCTGTCGCGCCTGCGCGGCGCCCTGCAGACCTGCATCGAGCGGCGGTTGGCCGGGGAGGGGCGGTGAGCACGCCCAGCGATGAGATCGCGGCGCTGATCAGCGACCACCTCGACGGCTTAATCGATGACGCGGGCGCCGCCCGCCTCGAGACCTGGCTCGCCGCAGAGCGCGCGCACCAGGAGCGCTTCCTGCGCATGGTGATGGACCACCGGGCGCTGCTCGCGCACTATGCCATGGCGCGCCACCAGAGGCGCCCGCGCAGCGCACGCACCCGCCGCGCGCCAGCGCTCGCCCTGCTCGGCGCGCTCGCCGCCCTGCTCGCCCTCGCCGTGCTGTGGTGGCGCGCGCCGCTCGGCGCGCGCCGGACGGAGGTGGTGGATCCGGCAGGCGCGACCTTCGCGCTGCTGCTTGAAGGCGGCGGCGAGAGCGTGCTGCGCGCGGGTGCGCCGGTGGCGATCGCGCGTGGCGACGCGCTGCGCCCGGGCGACCGCATCACGGTCGCGGGCGGCGCCAGCTGCGCGCTGCGCTGCCCCGATGGCACCGTGCTCCGCCTCGCCGACGATGCCGAGCTCGAACTCGTCGCCACCGCGCCTGCCAAGCAGCTGCTGCTGCGCCGCGGGCGGCTGGAGGCCGAGTTCTCGCCCCAGCCGCCGGGGCAGCCGGCGGTGATCGCAACCCCCGAGGCCGAGGTCACCGTGCGCGGCACCGCGCTGACGGTGGTCAGCCGCGAGGGCGAATCGCGCGCCGAGGTCAGCCATGGCCTGGTCACCCTCACCCGCCGCAGCGACCACGCCGTGGTGCCGCTCGCCGCCGGCGAGTACGCCATCGCCGCACCGCAGCTGGCGCTGGTTGCGCGTGCGCGCGGCGAGCCCAGCGGCGCGCGCTACGCGGTGGGCGCCGGGCAGGCCTACGCCGGATTGGGCGAGCTGCCCGCACTGCACCCGGGCGATGTGGTCGAACTCCACCCCGGCAGCCACCAGGGCGCCTACCGCTTCAGCGCGAACGGCACCGCGCTGCGCCCGATCACCGTGCGCGGCGTCGGCGCGGCGCCGGCGGTGGTCACTGGCGCGGGCCTCCGCCCGGGCATCGGCGCGCTACCGCACGCGCTGTTCGAGATCGCCGGCGCGCATCTTACCATCGAGCACCTCGATTTCGCCGAGGCGCGCAATGGCGGCACCGCCGCCGGCATCCTGATCGGTGTCCATGCCCACCACACCGTGATCAGGGGCTGCCGCATCACCCGCTGCGACAAGGGCATCGAGGCGGAGGATGACGACCTGGTGATCGAGGACTGCGAGATCGGCGAGATCGGCGCGTTGGAGAACGACGGCTTCTGCCATGGCCTGCTGCTCGCCGGCGCGCGCGCCTGGGTCCGCCACTGCGACATCCACGACTGCCATCACGGCCAGGGCATCAAGTGCCGCAGCGCCTTCCTGCTACTGCAGGACTGCCGCCTCACCGACGCCGAGGACGGCGAGCTCGGCATCGTCGACCCCCCTGCTGGCCCGGTGCCTGACAGCGATGTGGTGGTGGTCGGCACCCTGATCGCGAGCAAGCCCGCCCGCCGCGGCAATCAACAGCGCTTCATCGAGGTGGAAAGCGACGCCGGCGGCAGCCGCCGGGGCACCCTCTACCTGCTCAACGACACCCTAGTCGCCGCCGATGGGCGCAACCTCTTCATCAATACCGCACACGCGGCCATGCGCACGGTGGCGCAGAACACCATCTTCTTTGGCAGCGAGCGCATCGCCCAGCTCGGGCAGGGCGGCTTCAGCGCGCGCGGCTGCTGGATGCCGTCCACCGCCGCCAGCCCGCCTGGGACCGCGGACGGCGTGCCGGCGGGCGCTGCCGGGCCCGGCTTCGTCGACGCCGCACGGCGCGATTTCCGCCTGCGCGCCGACGCCGCCTGCCGCGGGCGCGGGGTCGATACGGCGGCGGCCCGGGCGCAGGCCGGGGGCGCACCCGCGCCCGGCTTCGCCCCGGGGCGCACGACGGCGGCGGCGGGCGCGAGGGTGAGCGCGGCTGCGGATGTCGGCGCCTACCCCGCGCTGCCCTGAGCTGAACTGGCAGTAACATCGGCGCGCGGCGCGGAGAGCTGGGGCGGAACCCCGACCGGGAGCACCCCATGCCTCAGCGCCTGCTACGCACCGCCCTCGCCGCCCTGTGCACCGCCAACGCGTGGGCGGCGGTCGGTCCCTGCACCCTGACCACCGACCGCACCGTCGATTGCACCACGCTATCCAGCATCGTCGCCGACGTCTGCCGCCTGTCCGGAGCCAAAACCAACGATGAGAAGGGCATCGCGCTCTACGGCTACCTGCATCAGGTGCTGTTCCACAGCGCCTATGCCTGCGAGCGGCGACCGCAGAGCGTCGGCCCGCTCAAAGTCATCAACGTCTACGGCTGGGGACTGTGCGGCGGCGAGCACACGGTGATGAAGGCGCTGTTCGAGACCGCCGGTTGGAGTGTGCGCTACCGCGGCTGGAGCGATCCGGCGCACACCACGGTGGAGGCCAGCTACGACGGGCGCTGGCACTATTTCGACGTCTTCCTCAAGGCCTATTTCTGGACCCGCGACCGCAGCACCATCGCCGGCCAGGACGACATCATTGCCGATCCCGCGATCGTGCTCGACGGCCTGAAGGACGCGCGCGTGCCCAAGGATAGCTACCTGTGCTGCGGCGACGACCCCGCCAGCATCGTCTCCGGCTGCCGCAGCTCGCATGCCGAGCCGCCCTCGCGCCCGAGCGACGGCTGGGCCTCGGTCACCGGTCGCGATGAGGGCTACAGCCCGCTGTTGACCCTGCGCTCGGGCGCCACCCTCACCCTCGGCTGGGAGGCCCTGCCGGGGATGATGGTGGCGGACAACACCAAGGGCCTGCACAGCTGCCCAAACATGAAGGACATCCGCGCCAACACGGTGCTTGGGCCGATCTTCGAGCATTACGGCACGCGCACTTATGCCAACGGACGCCTGCAATACGCGCCCGACTTTGCCTGCGCGCCCGACCTCGCCGACCTCGTCCTCAGCGGCGTGCGCGCGCAGAACGGCGCGCTCACCGCGGAGAGCGCCGGCAGCGCGGTGTTCACTCTCGATACGCCCTACCCCTATGCCGCCGCCTCCCTCGCCGCCACCAGCAGCGGCGGCAGCTGCACCTTCGCGCTCTCCAGCGACGGCGGCGCGAGCTGGACGGCGTGCGCGCCAGGCGACCTCACCGCCCTGGTCCGGCAACGTTATGCCCTGCGGCTGAAGGCCAGCTTCACCGGCACGCTCAGTGCCATCAGCTTCGACGGGGTGGTCGAGCACAACCGCGGCGCACTGCCCTTCCTCTTCCAGGGCGCCAACCGGGTCACCATCGGCGGGCCCGGCGCCATGCTGCCGGCAGGCAGCGCGCTGGTGATCACCTACCGCTTCCAGGAGGCGAGCGCGCCGGCGGGGCGCACCGCCTTCAACGGCAATCAGGTGACCTACGGCGAGATCCGCTCGGTGACCCGGGAATGCACCACCCTGCCCACCAGCTTCACCATCGAGGTCGGCGGTACCACCCCGCCGCGCATGCTGAGCATCGCGCGCGCGCTCACCGCGCCGCCTCCGGCGGGGCGCTGACCGCCGGCTGGCCAGCAGCTGCGCCCAGCGCCGCCACCGTGCGCATTGCACGATCAATGCAGCGGACTCTTGCTTAGTTCAAGGCCGCCGGCGCGCCCACCTGCGCCGGCGCCTACAGGTACGCGCTCGCCGGGCGCGGCGTTCGGCATGGCGCGCGCACGGGCCCGCCGCAGGAAATTGCGCATGCCGCTCCCCCTTCACCCGCGTCAATCGACGCGCTGTGCACGTGGCGCGCTACAGTGGTTGCACCATGCCGGGCAGGTGCCAAGGTGCGCGCGTCGCCGCGCCCCCTGCACCGGACGGCCTGCCCATGGCGAGCCCCCACCGCCAACTCCGCCGCGCCTTCTCGGACTACCTCGCCGCCCAGCGCGCGTGCACGCTCACGGCCCTCAAGCGCGGTCCACAGGACGCCACCGCGGTGCATCGCGCGCGGGTGGCGATCAAGAAAACCAAGGCGGCCATCCGCCTGCTCGGCAGGGTGCTCACGGTGGACGACCTGGCGCGACAGCAGGCGCGCCTGCGCACGCTTGCTCGCACCCTGGCGCGGGCGCGCGACGCCAGCGCGCGCACCACCACCCTCGACCAGCTGGCGGTACGCTTCCGCGACCAGCTGTCCGCCGCCGCCCTGGCGCGGGCGCGCCGGCTGGTCACGCGCCGGCAAAGCGGCGGCGGCGACGAGCGCGCGCGCGACGCCAGCCTGGTGCCGGTGGCCGAGACGGCGTGGACAGCGTGCATGGACTGGGCCAGCCTGGCCACTCCGGGGCGGCTGCGCCGCGGCCTGGAAGCGGCGCTGGCGCGCGCGCGACGCGCTTTCCGGCGGGCGCGCGCCAAGCCGACCGCCGCGCGCCTGCACCGGTGGCGCAAGCGGGTCAAAGATCTGCTCTACCAATGCCAGCTGCTGCGTACCCTCGGCGGCACGGTTCCGAAGCGCTGCGAACGCGCAGGCGCCATGCTCGCCCGTTGCCTGGGCGCAGTCAACGACCTCGGCCTGCTGCGCGACGACCTGCGCATGGTCGCAGGCGGCGCCACCGCTGTCTCGGTGGCGCCGCAGGCCGGCTCCTTCGCGCGCGAACTGCGCGGGATGGCGCTGGAACTGGGCGAGCGCTTCCACTCCAAGCGCATGACCCGGCTGATGCGCACGCACACTGCGCTGGGCGCCGGCGCGCCGGCGCGCTTGTTGGCACAGGCAGGGGTGGGAAGCGGGGCCTGAACCGGTGGCCGCGGTCGGGGTGCGCACGCCTACCGTGGTGGGCGGAGATGAAGCAGCCACGAACCGGCGGCGCTCGCCGGGTCCGCTTGACACCGGGGA
>JAYVMM010000823.1:0-1717 GCA_043758975.1 Planctomycetota bacterium
GGCCCTTCGCCGGACAGGTCTTCATCGGCGAGATGAACACTCCGCGCATCATGCGCCTGGCGCTCGAGGAGGTCTCCGGGCAGCTCCAGGGCGCCTGCATCGCCTTCTTCGACAATGCCGGCCTGAAGTCCGGCACCAACCGCATCGCCTTCGACAAGGATGGCGTGCTGTGGACCGGCCACACCCATCTCAGCTGGGCGGGCGGGGGCGGCATCCAGCGCATCAAGTGGAACGGCAAGGTGCCCTTCGATGTCCTCACCATGTCGCTCACCGCTGACGGCTTCGAGCTGACCTTCACCAAGCCGGTGGAGGTGGCGAGCATCAAGCCTGAGGCCTTCGCCTTCAAGCGCTACTACTACGAATACCACCAGGCCTACGGTTCCCCGATCATGGACGCCAAGGCGATCCCGGTGGTGACGGCGGTGCCGGGCAAGGACGGACTGACGGTGGCGCTCAAGCTCAATGAGCTCAAGGCCGGCTTCCTGCACGAGCTCACCCTCAAGGGGATCAAGGCCAGCGACGGTGCGCTGCTGGTCAATCCGCTGATCACCTACACCGTCAACCGCCTGCGCGACGGCAGTGGACCGCCGCCGTGGAGCGCGGCGAAGGACGACAAGAAAGAGGATAAGAAGAAGGGCAACTGAGGCCGAGGGCCGAGGCGGGAGCCGCGCTGGCGCGCAGGCGCACGGCGATGATGCCTCAATCGATCGCCGCCTGCTCGCCGGTGCGGATGGTCTCGAGCATTTCGAGCGGGGTGGCAGCCTTGCGCAAGCGCGCCTCGACATAGTCGCTGTTTTCGATCAATTCGGCGATGCGCGCCTGCAGGCGCTGGTGCACGCGCGGCTGGCCGGCGGGGGTGAGCAGCACGAAGAGCAGGCTCGCCTTTTCAATGCTGCCCTCCACCGGGATGCCGGCGTTCGAGCGCACCACCAGCAACACCGCCTTCTCCAGGCCGGGCAGGCGCGCGTGCGGCATGGCCAGGCCATGCCCGAGATAGGTGCTGGCGAGGCGTTCGCGTTCCATCACCGCGCGCGCAATCACATCTGCGCGCAGCGGCAGTTCGGCGGCGGGCACCTGGGCCAGGGCGAGGCGGATCGCCTCGCCGAGCGAATCCGCCTCCACCCCGAGGACGATGCGGCCCGCGCTCAGCACCTCGGCCAGGGTAGGCGGCGGCTCGACCGCGAACTCGTCGTCGACGGTGCCGATGATCTCCTCGATGATGTCCTCCATGGTGAGGAAGCCGACCCACTTGCCCGTCTGGTCGGTCACCAGCGCCGCCTGCTGGCGACGGCGCTGGAGGTCGGCGAGCAGAACCTCGAGCGGAGTGCCCTCGGCGACGCTCAGAAGCGGACGCGCGAGGGCGCGCAGATCGACCACCCCGCCGGTTATGCGGTGCGAGAGGAAGACGTCCTTGATGTGGATGAGGCCGATCGGGCGCTCCTGGTCCTGGTCGATGAGCGGATAGCGCGAGTACTTCCAGGTGCGGATGAACTGCTCGGTGTTGGTCCAATGCAGCTGGGTGTGCAGGACGCGGGTCTGGCCGCGCGTGCGCATGACGTCGCGGACGCGCAGGTCGCCAAAATCGAAGATGTTCTCCATGAACAGCAGGCGGCGGAAGGACAGCAGGCCGCCGGACTGGAAGCGCGCGAGGATGATGCGCAGCTCGTCCTCGCTGTGCTGCTCGCGCTCGGCGGTGCCGCGGAAGCCGAGCAGGCGC
>JAYVMM010000824.1:0-2268 GCA_043758975.1 Planctomycetota bacterium
GCCGGCCTCGAGCGCCTGAGGACGCCCGACCGGATTATCCCAAGTGCTTTACAAATATGATTTTGGGTCTGCAGAGCGCGGCCGCCGGGGCGGGCTGGACGGTCTACGGGGCAGCATCGGGACGCAGGGTGGGGAAGAGGATGACATCACGGATGTTCTCCCGCCCGCTGAACAACATCACCAGGCGGTCGATGCCGATGCCCTGACCGCCGCAGGCCGGCAAGCCGTGGTCGAGGGCGGTACAGTAGTCCTCGTCGATCATCCCGGCCACCACCCCCGCCTCCTGGTCGCCGGCAGCAGCGGCCTCGGCGGCCTGCTCGCGGAAGCGGCTGCGCTGGACATCGGGATCGTTGAGCTCGGTGTAGGCGTTGCCCAGCTCCATGCGCGCGATGAAGAGCTCGAAGCGCAGGGTGGTGGTGGGGTCGGCGGGGTTGGCCTTGCACAGCGGGGTCAGCCATGAGGGCTGGTCGGTGATGAAGGTCGGCTGCACCAGGTGCGGCTCGACCACCAGCTCCCACACCGCATTGGCCAGGCGGTCGTAGGTCGGGTAAGCGTCGGCGGAGAGGCCGAGCGCCTGGGCGCGGGCGGTGACCGCAGCGCGATCGTCATAGTCCAGCCCACCGAGGGTGCGCAGCGCCTCCTTGTAGGTGAAGCGCCGCCAGGGTGTGGCGAGGTCGATGCGGTGGCCGGCGAACATCACCGTGCGCGTGCCCAGCACCTGGTCGGCGAGGCTGGTGAAGAGCTCCTCGCTCAGGCTCATCATTTCGTTGTGGTCGGCGTAGGCCTGGTACCACTCGATCATGGTGAATTCGGGATTGTGGCGCGGGCTGATGCCTTCATTGCGGAAGTTGCGGTTGAGCTCGAACACCCGCTCAAAGCCGCCCACCAGCAGGCGCTTGAGGTAGAGCTCAGGGGCGATGCGCAGGTAGAGGTCGAGGTCGAGCGCGTTGTGATGGGTGACGAAGGGCCTGGCCGCGGCGCCGCCGGGGATCGGCTGCATCATCGGCGTCTCGACCTCGAGGAAATCGCGCTCGCTGAAGAAGCGCCGCACCGCGGCGACCAGGCGGCTGCGCAGGGTGAAGGTTGCCAGGCTAGCGTCGGACATCATCAGGTCGAGGTAGCGCTGCCGGCTGCGCGTCTCGGGCGAGAGCTCGCCGCTATCGGCGCCGGCCTGGTGCGGCGGCGGCAGCATGGCCTTGCCCAGCACCGTCAGCTCCTCGACGAACAGGCTGATCTCGCCGCGCTTGGTGCGCCCGACCCGCCCCGCGACCCCGACCCAGTCAGCGAGATCGAGCGCGCTAACCTGTGGCCAGCGTTCGGCGCCGAGGGCGCTGAACTCGATGAACAGCTGGATGCCGCGCTCCTTCTTGGCTTCGGCGGCGTCGAGGTCGCTGCGCCCGGCCAGGCGCTGCGCGAGGTAGACGTCGGCGCGCGAGCGGTCATAGAGGGTGGCGAACACCAGCTTGCCGCTCTGTTCGCGCAGGTTGCCGATGCGACCGGCGAGGCGCACCGGCGCGCTGCGCTCGCTGACCACCGGCGGGGCGCCCGCCGGCGCGCTTTGCAGCGGCGGGCCGGCGAGGGCGCGCGCGCCAGCCACCGAATGGGTGGGGGAAAAGGTGCGGCCGAAGGGGTCGGCGCCACCCTGGCGCAGGCGCTCGGCCTTCTGCGCGCGGGCGGCGCGGTACTGGTCGGAATCGTTCATGGCGGGCGGCAGCCTAGCCGCGCCCGGACGCACGGCTAGGGCGCACCCAAACACCAGCACCCCCCGGCCAAGCCGGGGGGTGCTGGTGCGCGCTTTAGGCGCGTGGTCCTCGACGCTCCCGGCATCAGGCCGGCAGCGGCTGTTTCAGAGCTTGCGCTCGATCTCCTCGAACAGCACCACATCGGCCTCGAGCATGATCACCGTCTTGAGCTCGGTCTCGTCGCGCCCGTTGGTGCTGAACAGCCGGCCCAGGAAGGGGATGTGGCTGAGGAAGGGCACCCCGGTATGCGAGCGCGCGCTCTCGCCGTTGGTCATGCCGGCGAGCAGCAGGGAGCCGCCGTCCGGGATGGTGACCGAGGTGCGCACCGCCTGGTAGGTGATCTGCGGGATGAGCAGCGGGTTGGTGCCGCCGATCGCGGCGCCGGCATTCTGCACCGGTGCGCCGCCGAAGCCGCCACCGGGGTTGCCGCCGGCTTGGCCGCCGACGCCGAGGAACTGGTTCTGATTCAGCGGCGGGCCGAAGCGGCGCCACTGGTCGACCTGGGCGTTGGTCGGACGCAGGGTCA
>JAYVMM010000825.1:0-3075 GCA_043758975.1 Planctomycetota bacterium
CCTGGCGCGCCGCGCCCTGCTCGCTGTGCTGCCCGCGCCTGAGACCTTCCCCTACTGCATCCGCCTGGTCGGCGAGATCACCGAGTCCAACGGCTCGTCCTCGATGGCGACGGTGTGCGGCGGCTCGATGGCGCTGATGGCCGCCGGCGTGCCGATCACCGCCCCGGTGGCGGGCATCGCCATGGGCCTGGTCATGGAAGGCACGCGCTCCGCCGTGCTCACCGACATCCTCGGCGACGAAGACCACTATGGCGACATGGACTTCAAGGTGTGCGGCACCGAGAAGGGCGTCACCGCCCTGCAAATGGACATCAAGATCGCCGGCATCAGCGCCGAACTCATGGCCAAGGCGCTCAACCAGGCGCGCGAAGGTCGCCTGCACATCCTCAAGCGCATGAACAGCGCCATCACCGTCCCGCGCAGCCATCTCTCGCCCTACGCGCCGCAGATCGTCCAAGTGCAGATCGACCCCGAGCTGATCGGCAAGATCATCGGCAAAGGCGGCGAGACCATCCGCCGCATCCAGGAGGAGACCGGTGCGAAGATCAACGTCGATGACGATGGCATCATCACCATCGCCTCGCCGGACAGCGCCTCGATCGAGAAGGCCAAGGGCTGGATCAGCGACCTCACCGAGCTTCCCGAGGTCGGCAAGGTCTACCAGGGCACCATCAAGGCGATCAAGGAATTTGGCGCCTTCGTCGAGTTCATTCCCGGCACCGAGGGCCTGGTCCACATCAGCGAATGGGACTGGGCTCACGTCCCCGAGCTGTCGCGCATCGCCAAGGAAGGCGATCGCGTCGAGGTCAAGCTGATCGAGGTCGACCAGCGCACCGGCAAGTTCCGCCTCAGCCGCAAGGCCCTGCTGCCTGAGACCGCACGCCCGCCGCGCGAAGCGGGCGCGGGCGGCGACCAAGGCGGTGGACAAGGCGGCGGACAAGCCGGCGGACAAGCCGGCGGACAAGGCGATCACGGCGGCGCCCCCCGCCATGACCGCCCCCGGCGCGATGGCGGCCACCGCCGCGAAGGCCACGGCCACTGACCCCGGCGCGCGACCGCGCGCGCCAGCATGCAATCGCCATCCGGCAGGGGCCTCCCCTGCCGGATGGCGTTTTCAGTGCTCGGCGGCGAGGAAGCGGGCGAAGCCGCCCTCCAGGGTGCGCACGCCATAGGCGCCGAGGGTGACGGCGAAGGCGGCGGGGTAGTCCTGGCGCTTGGACAGCTCGCTGAAGAAGGCCGGCAGCAGGCCGGCGCGGCGCTCGTCGCCGGGGCTGAGCAGGAAAATGATGAAGAGGTACCCTTCGGCGTAATGCAGCAGCATATGCTCGCCGTTCCATGCCCGCAGGTCGAGCTCGAGCAGCTTCGGCAGCGGCAGCGCGCTGCCGTCCTTGATCGCGCTGCGCACCAGGCCGAGGTCTGGCTGATCGATGGCGGCGGCGAGGGTGAAGTCGCCATGCTCCAGGCGCCCGCGCCCGATGACATCGGCCATGCCCTCGTTGAACCACTGCGGGTAGCTGCGGATGGCGGGATAGGCGCGATGCATGAACTGGTGGAACGCCTCATGGTAGAGCACCATATGGTTCGCCCCGAGGTCGTAGGCGACCAGTTCGCCGTCCGCCGGCGTGCGTCCGAAGCTGTAGTAGCCGAACCAGCCCGGCTTGAAGTCCGGGCAGCTGGCGGCGGCGTAGGCGAGCAAGCCATCGCGCTCCTTGAAGAAGCGCACCCGCATCGGCGCTGGCGGGGCAATGATATGGCCTGCGAACTGGCGTTCGAGGTAGGCGTGGAGGCTCTCGAGCTCCTCGCCGAGTTCAGTGCAGCGCTCCGGGCTGGCATCGGACTCGAAATGGTAGTGGCGGGTGTCCTTGACCACTGTCGCCGCCGGCACCGCCGGCACCGCTTCAGCAGCGGCGGCCTCGGCGGCTGCGAGCGCGAGGCACGCCAACCCTGCGACCACAGCGCCCGCGAGGCGCCACCCGGGGCGGGGACCGGGATTGCGCGCGCGCAGCGTGCGCTCAGCCCCGGGCGAGGGCGCGGGCAGCATCGATGGCGCCATAGGTGAAGATGATGTCTGCGCCCGCCCGGCGCATGGCGAGCAGGCTCTCGAGCAGGCAGCGCTGGTAATCCAGCCAGCCGTTGGCGGCGGCAGCGCGCAGCATGGCGTACTCGCCACTGACGTGGTAGACCGCCACCGGCAGGGTGCTCGCCTCGCGCACCGCGCGCACCACATCGAGATAGGGCAGGCCCGGCTTGACCATCAGCCAGTCGGCGCCCTCGGCCTGATCGAGCGCGACCTCGCGCAGGGCCTCACGCACATTGGCCGGATCCATTTGGTAGGTGGCTTTGTCGCCCGGCGCGCCGCCGTCCGGGCGCGGCGCGGAGTCGAGCGCATCGCGGAACGGCCCATAGAAGGCCGAGGCGTACTTCACGCAGTAGCTGCAGATCGCCACCGCGCTGAAACCGGCGAGGTCGAGGGCGGCGCGGATCGCCGCCACCCGCCCGTCCATCATGTCCGAGGGCGCCACCACATCGGCGCCGGCGCGCGCCTGGGCCACCGCCATCGCCGCGAGGATGGGCAGGGTGCGGTCGTTATCCACCCGCCCATCGACCACCAGCCCATCATGGCCGTCTGAGGAGTAGGGATCCATCGCCACGTCGGTGATCACCACCAGCGAGGGCAGCGCCTGCTTGAGCGCGCGCACGCAGCGCGCGAGCAGACTGTCGGGATTGGCGCTCTCCTCGGCGTGCCCGCTCTTCAGGCGGTCGTCGAGCTTGGGGAACAGCGCCACCGCCGGGATGCCGAGGGCGAGCGCCTCGCCAGCGCGCGCGACGGCGCGCTCGATGCCGAGCCGCGCCACCCCCGGCATCGAGGCGATCGGGGTCTCGCTGGCGGCGCCCTCCTGGATGAACAGCGGCAGCACCAGGTTGGCGGGCGACAGGCGGTGCTCGCGCACCAGCGCGCGCATGCCGGCGGTGGCGCGGTTGCGGCGTGGACGGCTGGGCAGCGCCGGGCCGGTGGCGGCTGCGCTCATGGCGGGGTGGCGGCCTTGGCCGGCTCCGGCTTGGCCGCTTCGGGCG
>JAYVMM010000826.1:0-4177 GCA_043758975.1 Planctomycetota bacterium
GGTCGCGCTCCGCGCTCTCCGCGCGCTGCTCGAGGTTGGAGGCCTGCTTGGCCAGGGCGTCGAGGTAGCCGCGCCGGAGTTCGACCGTGGCGTAGTCGCCCAGGCCGAGCCCGCGCTTGACCAGACGGTGGACAAGGAGGTCGGGGTAGCGCCTGATCGGGCTGGTGAAGTGCGCGTAGGAGGTGAAGCTGAGCGCGTAGTGGCCGATGTTGTCGATGCTGTAGACCGCCTTCTTGAACGAGCGCAGGCAGAGGTAGTTGAGCACCAGGCGCGCCGCCGGCGGCTCGGCGGCGAGGCGGGCGAGGATGCGCTGCAGGCCGAAGCGGTTCTCCACCCCGCTGCTGTCGAGGCCGTAGGCCACGAGCTGGTGGGCGAACTGCTTCATGCGCTCGACATCGGGCTGCTCGTGGATGCGGTAGACGCAGGGTAGGCGCTTGGTCTCCAGCCACTCCGCCACCGCACGGTTGGCGAGCAGCATGCACTCCTCGATCAGCTGGTGCGAGATGTCGCTGCCCTCGCGCTCGACGTTGATCGGCACGCCGTTGACGTCGAGGTTGAAGCGGTGCTCAACCGAATAGAGGTTGAGCGCACCGGCCTTCTCGCGCGCCCGGCGCAGGCCTTGCGCGATCAAGCTGACCTCGCGCAGCACGCCCTTGACCTCCTGCGGCCATTGCCCCGGGGCGTCGCGCTCCTCGAGCACCTCCAGCGCCTGCTCGTAGGTGAAGCGGTGACGGCTATTGATCACCGTCTCGGCCAGGCGGGTGTGGACCAGGCGGAACTGCTTGTCGAGGGTGAGGAAGGCCGACAGGCAATAGCGATCCTGCTCCGGCACCAGGCTGCACAGCCCGTTGGAGAGCGACTCCGGCAGCATGGGGATGACGCGGTTGATGAGGTAGATGCTGGTGCTGCGGCAGGCGGCCTCGGCGTCGATCGGCGAATGCTCAGTGACGTAGTGCGAGACGTCGGCGATGTGCACCCCGAGCAGCCAGCGCCCCTGCTCATCGCGCTCGAGGCTGATGGCGTCGTCGAAGTCCTTGGCGGTGAGCGGATCGATGGTGAAGATCAGGCGCTGGCGCAGGTCCTCGCGCCGGCTTGCCGCCGGCGGCACGGTGGTGCCGTGGCTGCGCGCCTGCGATTCGACGTCGGGGCTGAACATGCCGGGCAGGTCGTGCGCCAGGCAGACGTAGCGGAAGTCGGTGACCTCGGGCGACTCCGCGCTGAGGATGCCGGTGAGGTTGACCCCGGTACCGCCCGCGGCATCGCTCTCGATGGTGCCGAGCACGCGCGCGCCGGCCTGGTAGAGATCATGGAAGCGCGCGAACAAGGTGAGCACCTTGAGCTCGCCCTCGCGGCGGTTGTCCGGGATCAGCACCGGGCCGCCGGACTTGAACTGCACGGTGCCGACCACCTGCCTGCCGGTGCGGCGCAGGATGCGCGTCACCAGCGCCTGCTGGTCCTCGCCGAGCACGGCCTGGGCGATATCGCCCGCGCGCACCGCCAGGCTGTAGCGCGGATTGACCGCCATGCGCCTGCCGTCGGGCAGGCGCGCCACCAGCCCCGCCGCGCCGGCCTCGCCGGCCTCGATCACCACCGCGTACTCGCCCCCGGTGCCGGAGACCTGGTAGCGGCCCGGGCGCACCTCGAGCACCCGGCCCTGCTCGACCAGCCGGCGCAGCTGGACCGCGATATCGCGGGTGTCGGCGCCGCGCTTGAGGCCATTGGCGAGCTGGCTGGCGGTGGCGCCACCGCTGATGGTGGCGAGCGCGCGCAGCAGCCCGGCGCCCTCTTCACCGCCGCCCGGCGCCGGGGTGGGCGCTCCCGGCGCTCCCGGCGCGCCGCCAGCGCGCGCGCGTGTATCGGAGCGCTGGGTGCGACCGGTGCCGCGCAGCGGCTGGTTCACCTTGCTCTTCACGTAGTCCCGAGCCGACATCGCGTCGAAAGAGCCCCTGGACTTTGCTGCTCGCTTGGCCATCGTTTTCCTTGTTGCCGTCCCGCGCTGCGTGCACGCGGCAGGTTGTCCAGCACACGGCCTGGATCGCCTCCTGTCTAGTGCTTTCAGCAATCCGGTCAACGTCGCGCGCACGCTAAGCGCGTCGCGACGCCGGCTGCGCCAAGAGATTGCGCCCGCGTCCGCGCGCGGGACATTCAATCAGCGGAAGCCCATGCTGAGAGGCCATCTTCCCGCCACCGATCAGCTGCTCGCCGCCCTCACCGTGGCGCGCCTGGGCAGCTTCACCCGCGCCGCGCAGGAACTCGAGCTCAGCCAGCCGGCGCTCAGCCGCCAGGTGATGGGCCTCGAGCGCGCGCTCGGGGTCAAGCTCTTCGAGCGCGTCGGGCGGGCGGTGCGGTTGACCTCGAGCGGCGAAGAGCTGGTCGGGCGCGCCGGCCCGCTGCTTGAGGAGCTCAGCCGGGTGACTTCCAACCTCTCGGCCGCCAATGGCACCTCGGCCGGACGCGTACGCCTCGGCGCCTCGGAGTCGGTGGCGGTCAACTCGCTGCCCTCGATCCTGCGCCCCTATCTGCTGGCCAACCGCCGGGTCAGCCTGCGCCTGATCTGCCGCACCAGCGAGCGACTGCCCGAAATGGTGGCGAGCGGCGAGCTCGACCTGGCGGTGTGCGCGGTCGAGTTCGACCCCCCGGGGCTGGCCTGCAAGCGCCTGTGGGACGAGGAGCTGGTGCTGGTGCTGCCGGTCAACCACGCCGCCCGCAGCCGCGCCATCGCCAGCTACGTCAACGAGGAGTTCATCCTCCTGCCTTCGACCACGGTGACCCGCCGCCTGCTCGACCGCGCGCTCGCCGACAAGGGCATCGAGCTCACCGTCGCGCTCGAGCACGACAGCCCGGAGGTGATCAAGGCCATGGTCCTGGCCGGGCTCGGCCTCGCCATCCTGCCCGAGCCGTGCGTGCGCAAGGAGACCCGGCGTGGCGAACTCGCGGCGTGGCCGTTCTCAGACCTCAAGGTGGTGCGCCAGATCGTCGCCCTCACCGACCCGCGCCGCCAGCCCTGGCCGGTGGAAACCGCGCTACTCGACGCCCTCGGGCGTTACGGCCGCTGAGCGGCGACTGCCTGCAAAGCGGCGGCTGAGCTGCGACACCGCTGCGCTGAGCACATCCGCCGCCGCCCGAGGCCGCCCTTGCGGTCGCCAGCGCAGCAGCAAGCTCCGCGCCATGCGCACGCCATCCGCCCTCCTCGTCATGCTCGGCGCTGTGGCGCTGGCCGGCTGCCACCTCAACGACCGCAAGCCGGCAAGCCCGGCCCCGGTGGCGCACGCCAAGTCCAAGGACGACTACAACCAGCCGTTGGCGCCCGGCGAAGTGGCGCTGCGCGAGGTCGACATCACGACCCTGCCCGACGTCCCGCTCGCCTCCGAGGACCGCAGCCGCCTGCTCGCCGCGCTCGGCTACAGCCTGACCTGGCTGGCCACCGCCCAGGCCGGCCACCAGTACCCGCTCGCCGGCATCAGCAAGGACCAGGTGGTGCGCTCGCTGCAGGTGCTCACCCAGCTGGTGCAGGGCGCGCGCGACGAGGGTGATTTCAACCTTCAGCTCAAACGCCGCTTCCGCGCCCTGATGAGCGTGGGCTGCGACCACCGCGGCACTGTGCTGTTCTCCGGCTACTACACCCCGATCCTCGATGCCAGCCCGGTGCCGACCGAGGCCTTCCGCTATCCCGTCTACCAGAGCCCTGGCGACCTCATCAAGTCCGCCGACCAGGACCACCCCGCCAACCAGCGCCTGCCCAGTGGCGAAACCCGGGTCTACCCGACGCGTGGCGAGCTCGAGGGCAGCGGCGCGCTCAAGGGCCATGAGCTGGTCTACTTCCAGGATCCCTTCGACGCCTATGTGGTCGAGATCCAGGGCTCGGCCAAGATCCGCCTGCCCAGCGGCGAGCAGCAGGACATCGGCTTCGCCGACACCAACAACCACCCCTACCACCCCATCGCCAAGGACCTGGTCGCGGAGGGCAAGATCCGCGTCGCCGACCTCGCCCTGGTGCGCGACTACTTCCACGCCCATCCGCAGGAGCTCACTGGCTACCTGGCGCGCAACCCGCGCGTGGTGTTCCTGCGCCGCACCACCGGTGGCCCCTTCGGCAACCTCGGCGAGCCGGTGTCCACCGATGTCTCGGTGGCGACCGACAAGAGCATCTTCCCGCCCGGCGCCGCCTGCGTCGCCG
>JAYVMM010000827.1:0-3130 GCA_043758975.1 Planctomycetota bacterium
CTGTCATCGATCATGTTCCCGCACATGGCGATCATGTGCCTGAGCGCGCGCAAGGTCACCTCGTTCAAGACCACGGTCTCGGTCTATCCGATCTGCATCATGCTGATCTGGCTGCCGGCAGTGTTCCTCGGGGTGGTGGCGGCGAGCCAGTATGTCGGCCTCAAGCCGGGCGAAAGCGACAACGTCATCCTGACCCTGATCAACGGCCATACCGGACCTTTGGTCGCCGCCTTCCTCGGCGCCGGCATCATGTCCTGCGTGATGTCGAGCGACAGCCACCAGATCCTCGGCCTGGTGACCATGTTCACGCGTGACATCTTCGCCCATTACGGCGGCAAGGATCGCTTCGGCGAGCGCGCCCAGCTGTGGACCGGGCGCATCTTCGTGCTCATCATCTCCCTGATCGCCTATCTCCTGGCCATCGCGCTGAAGGACAAGGAGTCGATCTTCGCCCTCGCCATCCGCTTCGCCTTCTCCGGCTTCGCCGCGCTGGCGCCGGTGATGGTGGCGGCGCTGTTTTGGAAGCGCAGCACCAAATGGGGCGCGCTCGCCGCCGCGCTGTGGGTGGGCGCCGCGGTGATCATCACTTGGTGGATCCAGAATGGCGCCGGCGCCCTGATCGCCGCGCTCAAGCCCGGGCAGCCGCCCGCGCAGGTCTTCCCCGCGCTCGGCGATCTGGTGCTCTGCACCAAGGGCGGCATCTCCCTCTACGGCTACCTGCCGGTGGTACCGATGGTGCTCGGATCGGCCGCCTTGATGTGGGTGGTCTCCCTGCTCACCGCCCCGCCCAGCGCCGCCACCATCGCCAAGTACTTCCCCGCCGCCACCACCCAGCCCGCAGGCGCCACGCCATGAATGCCACTTCCGCCGCCGCCGCCGCCGCCAAGCCCGCCGCCGCCGCTGCCATCGCGACCGCCGCCAAGCAGCTTGATGCGCACGTGCGTGCCATCGTCAAATGGCACTTCTCGCCCGCCACCGGCTCGCCCTTCTGGCTGGAATGGGCGAAGAAGGCCGGCTGGAACCCGGCCAAGGAGGTCGCTGGCTTCAAGGATCTGCTGCGTTTCCCCAATTTCGCCGACGACCTGCTGCGCGACGAACCGAACGAGCGCTGGGTGCCGAAGGCCCTGGCCAAGAAGCCGTACATGATCTTTGAGACCGGCGGCACCACCGGCATGCCCAAGCAGCGCGTCAGCTGGCAGGACCACTTGGTCGACTACAGCGAGTTCTCGCTCACCTTGGATGAGCGCTACTTCCCCAAGAAGTCGCATTGGCTGATGGCCGGCCCGACCGGGCCGCGCCGCCTGCGCCTGGCGATCGAGCACCTCGCCAACGTGCGCGGCGGCAGCTGCTATCACATCGACCTCGATCCGCGCTGGGTCAAGCGCTGCATTGGCAAGGGCGACTACGCCCAGGCCGAGGCCTACAAGGAGCACGTGGTCGACCAGTCCATCACCATCCTGCGCAACCGCCGCAACATCCACTGCCTGTTCACCACCCCGAAGATCCTCGAGGCGATGGCCGAGCGCACCTCGCTGCCCGGCCTAGGCGTCAAGGGCGTGTTCTGCGGCGGCACCTCGATGACGCCCCAGGTGGTGCGCTTCCTCTCCGAGGAGGTGCTCGAGGGCAAGGCGCAGTTCGTCCCCACCTACGGCAACACCCTGATGGGACTCGCCTGCAGCCTGCCGCTCTCGGCCAAGGATGGCTGGAGCGTGACCTACCATGCGCCCCAGCCGCGCGCGGTGCTGCGCGTGGTCGAGCCCGACGCGCCGCAGCGCGATGTCGACTATGGCGCCTGGGGGCGAGTCGAGCTGACCACCCTGACCAAGGAATTCTTCATGCCCCGCCTGCTCGAGCGCGATGAGGCGATGCGCAAGCTGCCGACCGCGCTCTACCCATGGGACGGCGTCGCCGACGTGCGCCCGTTCGGCGCCCAGAGCGGCAAGATCATCGAAGGCGTCTACTGAGGGCTGCGCCCTCCCCCCGGGGTACCCATGGCACCTATCCACATTCCCGCTCTGCGCTTCGGCGTGCCCTACCGCAGCGCCGACGTTATCTCCACCACCGGGGCGGAGATCAGCCAGGTCAACAGCGGGCTGATCAAGCGCGACATGCTGTGCATCGGCGCCGCCGCCGCCGAGCTGCAGGCCATCCCCACTGCGCGCCTGCACGCGATCTGCCGCCAGGCGGGCGAGCTCTTCCTCAGCGGCAGCGTGCCGGTGGGCGAGGACGGGAGGGCGCAGAGTGCCGAGGACTACGTGCGCCAGACTTCGGCCTCATGCGGCCTGCCGCACGCACTGGTGCGCGGCAACATGGGCAAGATCGCGCATGTGCTGCTCGAGATGGGCGCCATCCTCAAAGGTCTCACCCGCGGCCTCGACCCGGCGGTGATCGATGCCGGCATGGGCGAACAGCAGGGCGTGCCGGTGAGCTTCTACCGCACTGCCGACTCCCTAGGCGTGGTGCTGCCGTCGAACTCTCCGGGGGTCAACTCGCTGTGGATCCCCGCCATCGCGCTCAAGGTCCCGGTGGTGCTCAAGCCCGGGCGCGACGACCCCTGGACGCCCTACCGCATCGCCCAGGCGCTCATCGCTGCCGGCTGCCCGCGCGCGGCGCTGTCCTTCTACCCCACCACCCACGAGGGCGCGCACGCACTGCTCGCCGCCACCGGACGCTCGCTGCTGTTCGGTGACGCCAGCATCACCAAGCGCTACGCTGGCGATCCGCGCGTCGAACTGCACGGTCCCGGCTACAGCAAGGTGCTGATCGGCGACGACCATGCCGGTTCCTGGCGCGAACTGATCGAGGTGCTCGCCTCGTCGGTGGCGGCCAACGGCGGACGCAGCTGCATCAATGCTTCGGCCATCGTGGTGCCGGCGCACGGGCGTGAGATTGCCGCGGCCTTGGCCCAGCGCCTAGCCGAGGTGGTGCCGCGCGATGCTGACGATCCCCAGGCGGTGCTCGCCGGTTTCGCCAACCCGGCGATGGCAGAGAGCATCACCGCCACCATCGACCGCGACCTCGCGGTCGCCGGCGCGACCGACTGCAGCGCGGCCTGCCGCACCGGGCCGCGCCTGGTGAAGCACCAGGGCCGCACCTTCCTGCAGCCGACGGTGGTGCACTGCACCTCCTT
>JAYVMM010000828.1:0-7193 GCA_043758975.1 Planctomycetota bacterium
GTCAGATCGACATGGCCAACGATCCCGGCGCAAGCGCGCGTCTCGCCGTAGAATGATCTCCAGTTCCGGCGGCATCTCGAGCTACAACATCGCGCTCGACGCCAGCGGCCATGCCGGCCTGACCTCGGCCTCCGATACCCTGACCAAGACCACCACCTCCGGCACCACCACGACCACCAATCAGTCGGGTCCCGACGGCGTCAACATCACCGAGTCGATCACCACCAACTCCACTGGCGGCTTCACCGGTCTGGTGACCATCACCTACGCGGCCGGCACCAGCCCGACCTCGTCGACGGTGATCAGCCCGCATTGAACATGCGCTGCGTGCGCGCGGGCCTGGTCATCCGGCCCGCGCTTCGAGCTGGCCGTTCGCGCTTGCGATGCCTGGCGGTCGCAGGTGGCTAGGAGTCGTGGTCTGAGCTGTCTCCGCCGTTCCGCCATCCGTACCCGTCCTGCCAGCCCGGCCCGCGCCGGGCGCACCGCATGACGCTGCGCGTCGCAGTCACCGGCGGCAGCGGTCGCATCGGCTCGGCGGTGATCCGTGCGCTCCTCGCGCGCGGTCACCAGGCGGTCAACCTCGACATCCGCCATCCCGCCAAGAGCGCCTGCCGCCACGTCTTCGCCGATCTCACCCGGCGCGAGCAGGTCCAACCCGCGCTTGAGGGCATGGACGCGGTGTGCCATCTCGGCGAGATCCCCAACCTCGGCAACCTCGCCCCCGAACACGTCTACGCGCACAACACCGCCGCCGGTGCGGTGGTTATGCAATGCACCGCCGATCTCGGCATCCCGCGGCTGATCTACGCCAGCTCGATCCAGGTCTACGGCATGTCCTTCCCGCACTACCTTTCACCGGCGCAGCTGCCCTGCGACGAGTCGCATCCGCTGCGCCCGCAGCAGGGCTACGCCCTGAGCAAGGTGGCCAACGAGCTCTACGCCCAGGTGCTCACCGCCAACGCCAAGGGCAGCATCTCGACCGCGATCTTCCGCCTGCCGTGGGTGTGCGAATACGAGCTCAGCGCCAGCGTCGACAGCGAGCACTGGACTTGGCTCACCCCGCGCCTGAGCCGCATGGAGGAGATCGGCGCCTACGTCCACGTCGGCGATGCCGCGGAAGCGATCTGCCTGGCGGTGGAACTCCCGCGCGCCGGCTGCGAGGTCTACCAGATCAGCGCCGACGAGGGACTGTTCGCGCGCCCGGTGCGCGCCTGGATGCAGGAGGCCTTCCCCACCCTGCCCGCGCTGCCCGCCGACTGGCCGGACTACCGTTCGCCCTACCTGAGCGACAAGTTCCGTAGCCATTTCCCGTGGACGCCGCGCTGGAACCTGCTCGATCTGCACCGCACGCGCTACGGCGCGCCGCCGGCGGCGCGCGCACGCTAAAGTCCCGGTCTTAGCCAGTGCGTAGGCTGAGCACCAACCTCAGCCGGAGCGTACGAAAGGTATCGGCTGGTTGCCGCGACGGTCGATCAGGGCGCGGATGCGCCCGGCCACGCCCTCGACATCGAGCCCCTGGGCCGCGAGCTGCTGCTCGCGCGCGGCGTGCGCCACCAGCTCGTCGCGCACCCCGCCGCGGTGGATCTGCAGCGCCAGGCCGAGGTCGGCGGCGGCCTCGCACAGCACCGAGCCGAAGCCGCCCATCAGCGCGTGGTCCTCAAGGGTGAGCACGCGGGCGTGGCTGGCGGAGAGCTCGGCGAGCAGCGCGCTGTCGAACGGCTTGGCGAAGCGGGCATTGACCAGGGTCACCCCGGCGGCCTCCTCGCCGAGCTGGCACAGCGCCTCCCAGGCGGTCTTCACCAGGGTGCCATAGGCCCAGATCATCAGCCGGCCGTGCACGTCGGCATCCTGGACCACGCCTGGGCGCACCACCTCGGCCTTGCCGAGCGTAAGCGGCGCGGCGCCCCAGCTGAGCTCGGGGACCTCGTCCTTGGGGTAACGCAACAGGTAGCCGGCGGCGCGCCCGGGCTCCTGGCGCACACGGTGGCACCAGCGCAGCATGGCCTCGAGCTCGACGCCGTCCTTAGGCGCCATCAGCACCAGGCCGGGAAAGCCCCGCGACCAGCTGATGTCGTAGAGGCCCTGGTGGGTCTCGCCGTCCTCGCCGACCAGTCCGGCGCGATCCAGGGTCACCACCACGCCGAGGTCGCGCTGCACCACCAGCTCCTGGAAGATCTGGTCGAAGCCGCGCTGGGCGAAGGTCGAATAGTGCGCCACCACCGGCAGCAGGCCGCTGATCGCCAGGCCTTCGGCGAAGCCGAAGCTGTGCTGCTCGCATATGCCGACGTCGTACATGCGGTCGGGATAGGACGCGGCGAAGGCGCGCAGCGCCGTGCCCGATGGCATCGCCGCGGTGATCGCCACCAGCCGCGGATCATCCTTGGCCAGCGCGACCAGGGTGTCGGCGAAGACCTGGGAGTAGGTCTTGCGGCTCTTGGGCTTGGGGTGGAAGTAGCCGGTGTCGACGTCGAAGCCCTTGGGCCCGTGGAAGGTCAGGGGATCATCCTGGCTCGGCTGCCAGCCGCCGCCCTTCTTGGTCAACACGTGCAGCAGGATCGGGCCCTTGAGCTCGGACACCCCGCGCAGCGCGCTCTCGGTGGCGGCGAGGTTGTGGCCCTCGACCGGGCCGAAGTAGCGGAAGCCGAGATCCTCGAAGATGTAGCCGGGCGAAATCAGCTTGTGCGCGGCCAGCTCGAGGTGCTCGGCGAAGCGCTCGAGGCCCTTGCCGCGCGGGATGCGCTTGAGCACCTTGATGAAGCGCGCACGCAGGTAGTCGTACATCTTGCCGGTGCGGATGCGGTCGAGATGGAGGTGGAGCGAGCCGACCGGGGCGTCGATGAAGTTACCGTTGTCGTTGAGCACCACCAGCAGGTCGCTCTTCAGCTCGCCGGCGTTAATCAGGCCTTCAAAGGCCATGCCGCCGGTGAGCGCGCCGTCGCCGACCACCACCACCGTGCGCCGGCGCTGGCCCTGCCGGCGGTAACCTTCGGAGACGCCCACCCCGGTCGAGATCGCGGTCGAGCTGTGCCCGACCTTGGCGAGGTCGTAGGGGCTCTCCTTGGGGTCGGGGAAGCCGCTGATGCCGCCGGCCTGGCGGTTGGTGTTGAACACCGCCGCGCGCCCGGTGATCAGCTTGTGCGGATAGGCCTGGTGGCCCACGTCCCACAGCAGGCGGTCGCTGCTGAAGTCGAACACCCGGTGCAGGGCGAGGGTGAGCTCGACCGTGCCGAGGTTGGAGGAGAGGTGGCCGCCGTACCGGGAGGTGGTCTCCTTGATCCGGAAGCGGATCTCCTCGGCGATCTGCAACAGTTCCTGGGGGTTGAACTTGCGCAGATCAGCGGGCGAAATCAGTCCATCCAGGAGCGGCAGCGGCTTCATGCCCGCCATCATGGCCGGGAGCGGGAGCCGGGAAAGTCCCGAATGCGCCCGCCTGGACCGTTATGCCGCCGCCGCATCGGCCGCACGACCGGTGCGGGGCATGGCGTTCGCCGTCCCATGTGGTGCGAACCTAGCTTGTGGATGGCGCTTACGCGGGTACAAGGCAGCAGACGAGGATCTGCGCCCATGGATGCCAGCCTGACCATCATCCCCGCCTTCAACATCATGGGCGGCGGCATGCATTGGGTGATCATCCTGGTGGTGGTGGTGCTGCTGTTCGGGCGCCGCCTGCCGGAGATCATGCGCGGCCTGGGCGGCAGCGCGCGCCAGTTCAAGAAGGGCCTGGATACCGACGAGCAGCCGCCCGCCGACCCGCCTGCCGCTGGCAAGATCCCCGAGCCGAGCTCCCACCAGAAATAGGCCACGCCAGTCGGCACTGCCCGCTCAGGCGGAGGTGCCGGCAACCAGCGATCCGCGGCCTGCCCTGCCGCGCCGCGCGCCGTGTTTCCACGCGCGGCGACGGAGGCGCTCACGTCACTTGATGATGACGGTGTCGATGATGACACCGGCATCGATCTCGAACGGCTCGCTCGACACCACCTCGCCGAGGTTGCCGGCAAGGTCAAGTGCGGTGACCTTGATGCGCGCAGTCTTGCTGGTGGCTTTCGCCTCCGGCAGATTGAAGCGGAAGGCGGCATCGGTCGCCAGGCCCTTGCCCAGCTCGGCCCAGCCGCGCGAGGGATCGGTCTGCAGGTAGACCGCAACCGAGTTGGGCGCCAGGTTGGCATCCTTGATGGTGAAGGGCACCGCCAGGCGGGTGCCGGGCGTGAAGGACTTCTTCGGCGAATTGACCTTCTCGGCCTCGACCACGCCGATGGCGGCGCCGAGGGTGATCGCCGGCGCGATGGTGTCGACGGTGAGCACGAACTGGTCGTCGGCCTTGCCCTTGGGCAGCGCGTTCTGGTTGCCGGCCTGGTCGGTGGCGACGACGTAGAGGCGGAAGCGCCCGTCGGAGGGCGCCTTCCAGCCCACCTGCTTGAAAGGCTCCTGGATGAAGGGCCCCTCGTTCCAGCTGGTGCCATCGTCCTGGCTGACCCACAGCCGGGCGGTCTGCAGGCCGGCCGGGCCGACGTCAGCGATCTCGAGGTCGAGCAGGATCTCGTTCTTGGCCGCGATCGACGGGCCGACCACGCGCCCGTGCGGGTTGACCGAGTCGACCAGGATGTTGTCGCTCACCAGCGAGCCGACATTTCCGGCCTTGTCGGTGGCGAGGATGCGCAGCTGGCCGGTGACGGTCATGTCCTTGGGCACCGTCCACTCGAAGCTGCCCGAGTTGGGCAGGTTCTCAGCCACCGTCTCGAAGGTGTCCTTGCCGTCGCGCGACCATTGGATGGTGATCGGCGCGGCCTTGAGGTAGGGATCGGTGGCATCCCACTTGATGGCGTACTTCACCCCGCCGCGCAGCTTGGCCTTGGCGAGCGGAAAGCCGATGGTCACCGTCGGCGGGGTGCGATCGATGATGAATGACTTCATCCCCGGGGTGGCGGCGGTGGGCACCTCGTTGACCGCGCCCGAGAGGTGCTGCTTGCGGATGTAGACGCGCCAGACCCCCTCATTGGGAGTCCAGTTCAGCGGCGTGTGCTTGGGGAAGGTGATGCCGTGCTTGGACCACGGGCCCCAGTCCTTGCCGTCGAAGCTCGAGTACCACAGCTCGCGGAAGGCGACGTCCTCCTCGTCAGGCGCGGTGGCGTCGATCACCACCTCCTTGCGCGCCCACACTGGCACTTGCTGTTCGCCCACCCCGACGGACTCCTGCGAGCCGGCGACGGATTCGCCCTCGGCCGCGTGCGCATAGGCGCTCAGGCTGAGCAGCAGGGCGGGGACGAGCGCGAGGCGGGTCAGCGCGACCGGCAGGGTAGGCAGCATAGTTCAACTCTCCAAGGAATGGGCGGGGGTGGCGGCGGCGCGGGCGGTACGCGCTCGAGGCGGCGTACGCCGCCCGGCGGCGGCGCGACCGAAATGGGCGACCGCGGTGCGGAAGATGCGCACGCCGTCGCCTTCGGCGCGGCGCTCTTCGCGCGTCCAGCGCGGATGGTTCTCGAAGCGCAGGAAGCGCTCGGGATGCGGCATCAGCCCGAACACCCGCCCGCTGGGGTCGCACACCCCGGCGATGTCGAGCGCGGCACCGTTGGGATTGGTGCCGGAACTGTAGCGCATGGCGATCTGGTGGTTGACGCGCAGCGCCTCCAGCACCGCCACGTCGGCGACGAAGCGTCCCTCGCCGTGCGCCACCGGCAGCTCGAACTCCGCGTCGTCGGGGATCCACTTGCAGCGCTTGGGGTCGCCGGTGACGCGCACCCAGCGGTCGCAATAGCGCCCGGAGAGGTTATCGGTGAGGGTGGCCTGCTGGCGCGCGCGCCCGGCGCCGGGCAGGGCGGGAAGCAGGCCACTCTTGACCAGCACCTGGAAGCCGTTGCATATGCCGATGACGAAGCCGCCGCGCGCGACGAAGTCGGCGAGCTCGTCGCTGAGGGCGGAGACCAGCTCGTTGGCGAAGATGCGCCCGCTCGCGACGTCGTCGCCGTAGCTGAAGCCGCCGGGGATGGCGAGGATCTGCATCTCGCGCAGCAGCAGCGGGCGCTCGCGCAGGCGGTTGATGTGCAGGGTGGTGGCGGAGGCGCCGACCGAGTCGAAGGCGTAAGCGGTCTCGACGTCACAGTTGGTACCAGCCGCGCGGAGCACCAGGACCCGTGGCTTCATCATCCCTCCCAGCACGGGCGCATTGGAGCGGCAAACCCGCACGGGTCAACCCACATGCCGGGCGGGAGCGCGATGGTTCGGCGCGGCAGTTCGGCGCCTCCGCGCGCCGCCGCCACCGCTCTGCCTTACCGCGATGGATCGCGGGAGGTGGTGCCGGCGTCCTTGGTGATGTCGCTCAGGAAGGTGAGGTTGATGGTCTGCTTGTCGGGATGGTTGGTGTGCAGCACCACCTTTTCGCTCAGTTCGCCCTCGGGCGCGGTGGCGGCGGGATCGCGCGCGCTGGCGAGGATGAGGATGCTGCCGTCGGCCTGGGTGGTGGGGACGAATGTCCACAGCGTTCCGGGGTAGTCGATCCCCAGCAGCTTGAGCCCGCCAGCCGGCACCTCCTCGGGCGGGCAGCTCAGGCGGATGCGCTTGCGCAGGCGATTAAGCTCGTCCGGACGCGCCTTGGCCACGAACTGGTAGACGTCCTGCCAGGCCTTGTCCGCCGGGCGCGCCAAGGGGTCGGCGGCGGGCGGCAGGGCATCGACCTGGACCGCGGCGCGCACCGTCCACCAGGTGTTGACCTCGATCGCTTCGAATTCGGGGTCGGTGAGGTAGACGCTGACCCCGATGTGCTGGGGCCCGGAGCGGTCGTGGTTGAGCACCGCAATGTGCAGATCGGCGGTCTGATGCGGCAGGATGAAGGTGCTGGAAATCTCCAGGGTGGCGCACGAGCAGCTGGGATCGAGCAGCTTCACCTTGGCCGCGCGCTCGTAGGGGTTGCGCACCGGCACGGTGGCGATGAAGGGGTCGGCCTCGCGCAGCACCGGCGCGTGCTCGGCGTCGGCCACGTTGGCGTTGTCGAGGGCGCACGCGGCGCAGGCCGGCGCCAGCAGCGCCAGAAGAGCTACCAGCAGGGCGGGCAGGGACTGGGGCCTGGTCACGGCATGCGGCATGCGGCACTCCCGGTGGCGGTAAACGCAGAGGGCAAGGCGCGGTTCATCCCCTGCCAGCGTGGCCGCCGGCACCGCCCTGCCAAGCGCGCAGCTGATGCGCGAGGGCGAGGGCGGAAG